>JAYZCQ010000061.1:0-4219 GCA_036338245.1 Planctomycetota bacterium | reverse complement strand
AAGTTCATCTTTGATATGGGAAAGCACTTCTTGAGCCGTTTCGCCTTCAAACTGAACCGACATATCTGTATAGACCAGTGCGCCAAGTAACTCAGCATCACTTTGAATGTGTCGCTCAGCGTGAACTGAAGTTGAAATGCTAAGCAGAATGAAGGCGATGATTTTCATACCCAAAGTATACGCAAGCGTTCTTAGAATCTTGCCGGAATAATCGGAGCAATTGAACGAACATGCAATTTTCAATTGATATTGAGGTCTTCTGCCCTACAAAGACAGGAAAAAATTGCATTAACAGTTTGCTTTACAGGCGTTTGAGTGCATCATTGGTGCACCCCTTAACTTCAACAGAGAGAATTAAAGAGCAGAGGTAAGAAGAGATGCGGTGTCTTCAGCACGCAACAGAATGGACGCAACACAGGCAAAAGATTGCCATCCTTGTTGTACTCTCATTCATTGCTCTTTGCTAAGACGCAAGCCCATAGAGGAGAGAAGAGAAAAGCAGCCCGTCAACACATTGACGGGCTGCTCGTATTTTCGGGTGTAACTAATGGGCGTTAGAACTGAATCTTGTCGCTACCCATAGCACCGTGATCATCCATACCACCTTTTGATGGTGCTTCAGAATCAGGCATGTTTTGTTCCCAGTTTTCTTCGTCCACATCTTCGCCAGATTGTGCACGCTTCAAGCTGAGGCCAATTTTACGGTCGTCTAAATCGACGCGAAGAATCTTGACGTTGACTTCTTCGCCTGGCTTGACGATATCTTGCGGATTTTCAACCTTCTTATCGGCGAGTTCTGAGATATGAAGGAGACCTTCAAGACCCTCTTCAAGCTCAACAAAGACACCGAAGTTTGTAATTTTAGTTACAGCGCCATGTACAACCATGCCAGGCTTGTATGCTTCTGGGATTGCGTTTTGCCATGGATCTTCGTGCATTTGTTTCATGCCAAGACTGATGCGTTGTTTTTCAAGGTCGATTTCAAGGACCATGCATTCAACTTCGTCACCCTTCTTGTATTTTTCATTTGGATGAGCAATCTTTTCAGTCCATGAAATGTCACTGACGTGAAGCAGACCATCAATTCCAGGTTCAATTTCGACGAATGCACCGTAGTTGGTGAGGTTCCGAACTGCACCAGAAACAACGGTACCGATTGGGTATTTCTCTGTGACGAGTTCCCAAGGGTTGTTTTCAACTTGCTTCATGCCAAGTGAAATTTCATGCTTCTCTTTATCTATGTCAAGGACGACGACTTCGATTTCATCACCTGGTTGAACGATTTCGCTTGGGTGATTAACTCGCTTACGCCATGACATTTCTGAAACGTGAACAAGACCTTCTACACCATCTTCTAGGTGAATGAAAGCGCCATAACTGACGAGGTTGACAACTTTGCCTTTGACCTTCGTCTGTACCGGGAATCGACTTTCGATGTCGGCCCATGGCGAAGCTTCTTTCTGTTTGAGGCCAAGTGCAATTTTCTCTGAATTGAAATCGACTTTGAGCACTTTGACTTCCAGCTCATCACCGATTTTACAAATTTCGTTTGGATGCTTGATGCGTCCCCAACTCATATCAGTGACGTGGAGAAAGCCGTCTATGCCGCCAAGATCAATGAACGCGCCGAATTCAGCAACGTTTGTTACTTGACCGACGATGACATCGCCTTCATTAATTGTGTTGAGCAATCGTTGTTTCGCTTCATCACGCTCATTTTCAATAAGTGTTCTTCTGCTGACAACAATGTTCCGTCTAGGTTCATCAATCTTGATGATTTCAGCACGAATTGTTTTGCCAATAAATTGGTTCACGTCACCAGGTCGACGGACATCAATTTGTGATGCAGGGAGGAATGCAGGGACACCAATGTCGATGAGCAAGCCACCTTTGATTCGGCGAATGCCTTTACCTTCAATGATGTCGCCTTCGTTGTAAGTTTCAAGCACTTTCTTCCAGTTACGAATGCGATCAGCTTTTCGTTTTGAAAGTTTGACGATGCCATTTTCATCCTCTAAATCTTCAAGAATGACTTCGATTTCTGTACCGGATTCAAGCGTGTCCCAATTATCGAATTCACTTTTGTGAACAAGACCTTCAGATTTTAATCCAACGTCGATGACAGCGTCATCACCAGCTTTGCCAACAAACTTGCCTAAAAGAACATTGCCTGTTGTGTATTGTTGGAGGTCTTCATCAAGGAGTGTTTCCATGTTGCCATCGGCAAGTGTTTCGCCAAGTGACTGTCTAATGAGAACGTCTGCTTCGTTTGAATCTAGGTTCAAATCAGCGATTAAGTTATAGTCAACCATGTGGGGTTACGGCTATTGGTCTTGGCTGCGTTGCCGTCATCGCAGTTGCCTTCTGTGTTCCAAAATTAGTCTTATGCACCAATTGCACAAAGTTCTATTCTGGGGCGTCACAGGCCTGTGTTTCCATCAGGCGAGCCACGCATGATATCAGAAACTTACCCACCAAGAAGTTGTTAATCCTTCATTTTTAGGCTTTACGTGCTCTTGCGAGCAGGATAAAGCCAATTCCGCCAATCGCAGAGCAAACTGCTCCAGTGACGAAGACGATGGTGCCTGCAGGGTATCCGCCTGCAAGCATGGTTGTATAGAGAAAGACTCCAAGAGCAGGTGCAAACAGTCCACGGATGCCAGTCAGTGTGACGTGAAGCCCCATGTATTGTCCAGATTGCTCAACAGGGGCATAATCTTGGTGCCCAAGATTCCACGCGAGTACGCCGCCGCCAAAACCGAGGCCACGAATCGCAGCTCCAGCCCACATGAGATTCATTTCTCGCATCAAAATACCAACAGCAAAACAGAGCGACGACAAGACAAATAACCAACTGTGAAATGAGCGGAACGTCAGAATGTGTACGCGGTTTAACAGTTTTGCCCAGAGAGGCGTACTCAATGGAATCATGAGGATTGGGATGATTGTCACAATAAGAATCTCGCCAAGATAGTCGAGGGAGAAATCATTGTTTAGGACAATGACAAGTGGTGCAGTGAGCATCAAGTTGCCAACACCAAGAATGAACTGGCACGTCATATATTTTGCAAACGGAATATCTTCAACAAGAAGTCGGAACGTTTTCCAAGGTTTAATAGAAACAAGTTCGGGCGATTGTTTCTCTTCGCGAAGCAGTTGTTTGTGACCTTTAACGCGGACCTTTGAATATATTGCTGCACCGATGATTCCGAAAATTGCAGCGATGGGATAAATCCAACGAAATGCATCTTCGTTATGGTCCATTGCTTGGCCAACTGTAAATGCCACGCTTGCGAGTACTAGCGATTGAATGGTCGCAATTGCGCCAGCTACATTTGCGCGATTCTCTCTCGGATAATTCGCTTGCCATATTGTCGTCCGCAATGTGACAACGCCTGTATAACACACACGCGTTCCAATCACGCAGCACAAAAGCATGCCAAGTCCAAAGGGCGTTGTTGGCGTAATGGTGACAAGCCAAACAAGGAGAACACACATCACCTTAAGCGCTGTCACGAATTTAACTTTGTGTTTTCCGTGGCTTACAGCCGCCCAGAAGAAACTTGAGATGTTCGCAAAGCCTTGTGCAGCAGCAAGCGTCGCAACAGCCCAATCCAAAATGGAAGCGTCTACAACACCCTCAAAAATTCTCTTGGTCAGTACGCCAACAACTCCACCCTCAATGGCGCCCATCATCATGGGTAAAAATGCCCATGCGACAAGTTCCCTTTTGTAAGGAGAGCGAGAATTTCGGTTGTTTTGTTGGGAAGAAGGCAAATTCAATTTGGCAATCGCTTAGAAAGTGGTATTGTACTGTTGACCCCGAAGCGGTTCATCGAATGTTGTGTGCAGCTCAAATGTGCTCAATCCTTTCGAATCCCCAAGGGATCGTGACAAGCTGCATCGATAGTCAAGCCTCTATAAGTGGAAGACTTGGTATGACAGCACACGAGCCCACCTAATTAGGTATTGGATTCGAGTGCTAGTGCTGCACACCTCATAGACATTTGGTAACCCGCGGGGTTTTTTATTGCTTAAACAGGAGTGAGTTGTTCCCACATTGTTTCGAGTGATGCTGGAATGACTCTCACATTGCCAACAGAAGCCATAAAGTTCGTATCGCCACTCCAGCGAGGAATGATGTGCACATGCAAATGTTGCGGCATACCAGCACCGCTTGCTTGTCCTTCATTGATACCGATGTTCATTCCTTGCGGGT
>JAYZCQ010000060.1:0-4813 GCA_036338245.1 Planctomycetota bacterium | reverse complement strand
TTCGGGTTTTGAAATTGGAACCGGCTTATGTGGCGTTGTAGTCCACGGCGTGAGCGTCACTCCAGGAAGTTGCATGGCAAGCGCAGATAAGCCAGCAACGCCTTCAAGTTCTAAATCACAACCGACAGCAGATTCAACTGTAACTCCAATAATTACGCTTGGGGTCAGCGTTCGTTTGATATCCGCAACCGCTTCCTCAAAAGATTCGCGGTGATGAAAACTGCCATAGACAAGCACAAGATCTACATGCCCTTCCATTGCAGAATCAAGTAAACCTGCAACCTCAATGGCAGCCGTTCGTGTGTCTAAGTGTTCACTAATTGCTGCAGAGCTACGCACGATTTATGCAGTAGCTGATTGTGAGTGAACTGCTTCTCCAGTTCGCTCAAGCAATATGCCTGCTTCTTCCATTGTCATAATCAGTGGCAATCTGAAACGTACTGAACGTGTACCGCATGGAAGAGCAATAACGCCATTATCCATGAGTGCATTCAACATATCGCCTCGAGCTTCTGGTGTTGGAAGCGTGAATGCGATGAGTGAACCGCAACCGCGAACACTTGAGAATGCATCAGTTGAACGAGCAATATCACGAAGACCATCAATCATGTGGCTCCCTAGTGCAGTAACATGGTCAGCAATGTTGTCACGCTCGATGATGCTAATGAATTGCTTGCAGCGAATCATGTCAACAAGGTTTCCACCCCATGTTGAGTTAATGCGTGATGATTTTTCAAAGACGTTATCTGTAACTTCGTTCACTCTGTTGTTTGCGTAAATGCCACAAGTTTGTGTTTTCTTGCCGAAAGATACGATGTCAGGTTTTACGCCTGTTGTTTGCCAGAACCATGGTTTACCTGAACCATAGAATCCTGTTTGAACTTCATCAAAGATGAGTAGCGCTTCACGTTCATCTGCATACTGACGGAGTTTCGCAAGGAACTCTGGTCTAAAGTGGTTGTCACCACCTTCACCCTGCATCGGCTCAATGACGATGCCTGCAATTTTGTTGCCTGATTTGTCGAATGCTGCTTCAATCTCTGCACATGCTGCAGCTTCAGCTGCTTCGATGTCATTGCAAATGTTTCCATCATGGTCAAACTCGCAGAATGGATTTGAAACACGTGGCCAATCAAACTTAGGGAACAAGCCAACTTTGTCAGGAAGTGTGTTTGTAAGACTCATTGTGTATCCACTTCTTCCATGGAAAGCTTGTTTAAAGTGCAAGGCGCCTAAGTCATTAACGCAATCACTAAAGTCTGTTCTACCAAGTTTTCGCGCTTTCCAGTCAAACGCAGTCTTAAGTGCGTTTTCAACTGCCAGAGCGCCCCCGGAAACCCAGAAGTGGTGGTTGTAGCCTTCAGGCGATACTTTGGAACCAAATGTGTCAACAAACTCAGCAAGTTCAGTTGTGTACAAGTCTGAGTTTGCGACTTTGTTGTGAGCGGCCTTCAACAATTCAGCTGATGCTTCGTCACTTGTAATGTCAGGGTGATTAAAGCCAAGTGGCCATGATGCAAAGCAAGTAAATGCGTCTAGATACTGCTTGCCGCTTACGCTATCATGAATCCAAACACCTTTTGACTGTTCTAAGTCAACTACGAGGTTATAACCATCAACGAGTTGATGTTTATTAAGAGTGCCGCGTACATCATTTGGGGAAACTGACATATTGGATACCTTTCCTTCTCAAATCCAAGGGGGAATAATTCAAATACCTGTCCAATGGACCAAAAGCCATTGAAGCACCGTATTGTATCATCGCTCAGAGTTGGCTTAAAGACCGATTTTGCACTGCGAAATGAGACATGGGTTTAAACAGTTTAAAACCGTTTTTTTCTTGTGATAACACGAAGAATCTCTTATTCCATGCCCTTTGACCTTGACGAAACCGCCAGAAATCAAGACACTGTCTTATCAAATCGAAGGGTAAGACGTTACCCCGCATATCTTTCCCCCAAATGAGGCCACATTGATTCACCTCATTTGGCATTTTGGAGTTTCCACTATGGCTATTCGTAGCGGCGCCGGAACTGGTGTCATCGTATCTTTAGTAGTTTTTGTTCTTGCAACAGTCTTCTTATTAGTCTTGAGCATTGTCTTTTATGCAAGCAACCGAGAAAAAATGGAGCTAGTCAATACAGCTGAAGCAAATCTCAGCGTCTTTGCAACTGGCAATGAACAGAGTAGCGATGCTGTCCAAACGATTGTTGCTCTTGCAAAAGAAAGTAACCAGTCTGTTACCAATTACTTAAACAGTCAGGTTGAAGACCGTAATCGAATGATTACTGGTAACCCATCATCATCGACAGAAGACATCCGTACAGAACTTGGTTCTGTGTTAAGCAACAACACACCGCTTGCAATCACAGTCGACCAACTCCAACGCTCATTAAACTCAAGACAAGAAGAAATCAATGCGAATCTTCTAGCGCTCAGCGAATCGAGCCAACAAATTCAATCCCTTGAGGAGCAACTTGAATCTCAAGTTGAGTTTGCTGCATCTGAAGTTGAGACAGTCAAGGATCAATGGCAAGATGTCCAAGACGAATCTGCACAACTCAACACAAAAGCAAACGATTTCTTCTCAACACGCGAGGAACGAGACTCTCGCCTTCGTGGCGGCTTCCAAGGTCGAATTCAACAACTTGAAGCTGACGTTGATGAGCTCCGAATTGAGCGTGCACGACTTCAGAGCACAATTGACGAACTTCGCGACAAGGTTGACCTCGGAAAAATGGGTGAAGTAGACCCAGCAACACTTGTTGATGGCACCGTGCTTGAAGTAAGCACAGGAGACGAAGTGTTTATTGACCGTGGTGCAAACGACCGCGTCATTCTAGGCATGACATTTGAAGTGTACGACTCACCTGCTCAACTCAGACTTGACCAAGATGGTGAATTCCCTGCTGGTAAAGCGAGCATTGAAGTAGTCAAAGTTGGAAAAACAACTTCAACAGCTAAAATCACTCGCTCAACAACGAGTCAGCCAATCGTACGCAGTAACATTCTTGTCAATGCAATTTACGACCCAGAGTACAGCTACACATTCCTTGTGCATGGCAACTTTGATGCAAATGGCGATGGCATTCCTGAGCCAGACAACGGTTTCATTCAAGACCAAATTAGACATTGGGGCGGCAAAGTTGTAGCTGATAACGGCGCACTCCCAGGCGACCTTGACTTCTTGGTTCTCGGAATTGCACCTGTTGAACCTTCCGGAAAGCCTCCGCATGGTGCGACGCCAGCGATGCTTGACGATTATGCCCGCCAAAAACGTGCATTCCTTGACTATGAACACCTGCTTGAGCAAGCTCGTTCAGCCCAAGTTCCAGTGCTCACAGCGAATCGTCTTCACATCCTTACTGGTCAACGGTAAAAAAACTTATTAGCTGGCTGACCCAAGTACATGGCACGTAACCAATCTGCCCTTGTTCAATGGTCGCAATACTTGCCACTGCGCGCTTTTGCGTCAGTTGTTGATTGTTTGCCTATGTCATTCAACATGCATGCAGGGAAATGTATCGGCGATGTCCTTTTCATGATTGATCACAAGCACCGCAAACGTGCGATGAACAACATCAGACGTAGTTTTCCTGAGTACTCTGAACAGCAAGTCCATTCATTAACAAAACAATCAATGGAATACATGTTCCAACTGTTTACTGCTGAAGCAGTAAAGATGCCTTCTCTTGTGACTCCAACGACAATTGATAGACACGTCACCTTTAAAGGACTTGAACACGTCACCGAGCGGCTAGTGAACAGGCAACCGACTATTTTCATTACGGGTCATTGCGGCAACTGGGAACTTCTTGGATACGCACTATCTGTGCTGGGATATCCAATCGCTGCACTTGCGAGACCGCTTGATAATCCGCTCATCAATGATTACGTTTTGAACATTCGTCAAAGGTACGGACTTCAGATTGTGACAAAATGGGGTGGCGTCCCAATTCTTCAAGAACTCATTTCACAAAACAAGAACATTGGCTTTATAGCCGACCAAAATGCTGGACACAGGGGCATGTTTGTCCCCTTCTTTGGGCGACTCGCATCAACCTATAAGTCAATCGGACTGCTCGCAATGCGGTACAACATCCCAATTGCTGCTGTCCATGCAAGAAGAATTGGCAATCAATTCAAGTATGAAGTGACCTCGACTGATTTCATCACTCCTGAAGAGTGGCAGCAGCATGACGACCCCTTGTATTACATCACAGCGAGATACAATCACGCGATTGAAACGATGATTCGGAATGCTCCAGAGCAGTACCTATGGCTGCACAGGCGTTGGAAGAGTCGCCCTTCGTACGAAGAAAATGGCAAGCCAATGCCTAAAAAAGTCATTTCTCAACTTGAATCCTTGCCTTGGCTCACAGATGACGACCTAGCACGCCTCATCGAGTGTTAAGATGTTCAAACGATGGATGCTCGATTAAACGGTTACACCATTTTGATAGTTGACGACGACCCTGATATTCTTGAATCGATGGAACTCGCCATGCGCGCAGAGGGGGCGACAACTGCAGTTGCAGAGGACGGAACTGAAGCCGTTCAAGAAAACGAACGCGCTAAACCAGATGCCGTAATTCTTGACATGATGCTTCCCAAGCGTTCAGGATTCCTGGTCTTAGAAGAATTGACGAAGATGGAGAATCCACCTGTTGTCATTATGGTGACTGCGAATGAAGGTAAACGTCACATGGCGTATGCACAATCACTCGGCGTTTCAGAGTATTTGTACAAGCCTGTAAGTCTTGATAGACTCATCAATCGCGTTTCTACTCTACTTGAAGAGAGAGCGAATCAA
>JAYZCQ010000059.1:0-26103 GCA_036338245.1 Planctomycetota bacterium | reverse complement strand
TTGACCAGCATCGCCGAAACCTTCGACGAGTCGTTGGCGGTGATACCGATCTTGAATTGCCATTGATTAAAACGCGAAGTGTGAGAACGCTTTGTTGGCTTCTGCCATACGGTGGGTTTGCTCACGTGTGGTGACTGCTTTACCTTCACCTTTTGATGCGTCCCAAAGTTCTTTTGCTAGACACTGTGCAAACGGTTTGCCTTTTTCTCCGCGGCATGCGGTGATAATCCATCTGAATGTAAGTGATTGCTTGCGGCGATGATTCACAGGCATAGGTACCTGGTAGTTTGCACCGCCAACACGCTTTGAACGGACTTCGACGCTTGGTCGAACGTTCTCTAGAGCTTTGTGGAATACGTCAATTGCAGTCTTAGGTGCATCATCGCCCGAGGGTTTCTCTTTTTTGAGTCTTTCATCAATGCGGTCAAGTGCGTCATACATCACTCGGAGTGCGACTGCTTTTTTACCGTCTTTCATGAAACAGTTCACAAACTTTGAAAGGACCTTGTCACCATAGCGCGGGTCTGGTTTGAGTTGCTGTTCTGATTTTGTAATTCTTCCTGCCATTGTCTTTCCTTTAGCTCATCTGTCACTTGAGTGACGTTTTGTTCACCGACCCTTGACTTAATCGTGGAAACGGAGTTTGCTTAAAAAGTAGTGTTGCAAACTTCGGGGGGGGGTAATTCCTGGGGTCGATTACTTGCTTATGTGTAATCGCAACGCTGCGAATACGATTTGTCTTACTTACCTTTTTTCGTTCCGTATTTAGAACGTCCTTGCTTACGTGAATCTACACCAAGTGTATCGAGTGAACCACGCACAACGTGGTAACGAACACCAGGAAGGTCACGAACACGACCGCCACGAACAAGTACGATGGAGTGTTCTTGAAGATTGTGTCCTTCGCCACCAATGTACGCTGTGACTTCTTTACCATTTGACAATCGAACACGAGCGACCTTCCTCAAAGCTGAGTTTGGTTTCTTTGGTGTAACTGTTCGAACTTGAAGACAAACGCCACGCTTTTGCGGACTAGCTTCAAGGTCACGCACCTTAGATTTCACCTTTGGTGTTCGTCGTGGGTTTCGTACAAGTTGATTAATCGTTGGCATAAGAAATTCCGTGTTAAATAAAGGACGCCTAAACATCAGGCGAGCCACGTATCATACCAATCATTGAAAACATAGCAACCCTCCACAACCTATCCACCGTCCGATAACGCCCTAAAAAGGGCGTATTTGCTGTGAATAACAGCGGATTTCAGGAGGTTTTCTTTACCCGACTTCAGATTCTTGAATCAAAAGAGCTTCGCGTGATGCAAGTTCATCACACCGTTCATTTTCAGGGTGTCCGGCGTGACCCTTGAGCCAATTCGTGGTCAATGTATGCTTTTCCCTTAACTGTGCGATTGGCTTCCATAAATCCTGATTTGCAACAGGCTTCTTCTTGGAGTTCTTCCAACCCTTTGCAACCCATCCGTCCATCCACTCATTGATGCCATCGGTGACGTACTTGCTGTCAGACCAAATCTCAACTGTTGATGGTGCTTCAAGTTGCTCAAGCGCCTTCAATACGGCTGTGACCTCCATTCGCTGATTGGTTGTGTCAGAATCACCGCCCGAGCCCTCGACTTCTTCACCATCGCTAATAAGAACATATGCCCAGCCGCCCGGTCCCGGATTGCCTAAACACGCACCATCTGTATACAACACAAATCTCTTTTGATTCGACATGGCATACAGTGTATCACCACATCCCCACTCGGATACAATTCGCAAATATGCCAGTCTTTCGAATTGAGATAGCCCCACAACCAACAGTTGCAGACCCCGCGGGTCAAGCGACTCTCCATCAAGTTCAGGCAGCAGGGCTCCAGACTATACCAAGCGATATTAAAACGACTGCAATCTATCTCATCGAAGGTGATTTAGATGAGGTGGGTGTTGCGAATATCGCACATTCAATCTTGCACGACCCCGTGACACAAACACATTTTGAGGGTGCGCGAGAATCAAAGGCTGAAGCAACAATTGAAATTCACCCATTGCCCGGTGTCATGGACCCAGCTGGGCAAGCAGTTGAACTTGCGATAGAAAAACTGCTTGGAAAAAATGTTCGTGTTCAAACTGGTATGCGTTATGACTTTTATGGCATTGACGAAGAAGAAGCAAACACGATAGCGCATCACTGTTTAGCAAATACGGTTGTTCACGGAATTCATAACGGGCCGTATCACCCTGACGAGTTCCCTTCAGGCCATTCGCATGACATGAGTGTCCCTGTAGTTCCAATCCTTAGTTTAAATGATGACGAACTTGAAATCATGTCGCGCGAGTCGCACCTCTTCCTTGATTTAGAAGAGATGCAAACAATTCAAGCGTATTACCAAAAGCTAGGACGCAATCCGAAAGAGATTGAACTTGAAACACTTGCTCAAACTTGGTCAGAGCATTGTGTTCACAAAACACTCAAAGCAACCATTCATTACACAGGTCCAAACGCAGAAAACAGACCGCACCACGAGATTCACGATGATGGATCCCACACCATTCATAACTTGTTGAAGAGCACAGTTGCAGCAGCAACTTTTGAACTCATCGATGAAGGCATCGATTGGTGTTTGAGCGTCTTTGTTGATAACGCAGGCATCATTAAGTTTGATGACGAGCACGCTGTCTGCTTTAAAGCCGAAACACACAACCACCCATCAGCACTTGAACCATATGGCGGGGCAGCAACTGGAATTGGCGGTTGTATACGCGACATCATGGGCACTGGCCTTTCTGCACGCCCAATTGCAGCAACAGATGTGTTTTGTGTTGCAGAGTTTGATAACAAAGCGCCGCAAGGATGTCTGCAATCAAGACGAATCCTTGGTGAAGTCGTTCGCGGTGTCCGTGATTACGGAAACCGGATGGGTATTCCAACACTGAATGGCTCAGTCTGGTTTGACAACAATTATGCAGGAAACCCACTCGTCTTTTGTGGTTGCGTAGGCGTGATGCCAATCGATAAGATTGAAGGGGACCCAGAACACGGTGACCGCATCATTGCAATTGGCGGCCGAACAGGACGTGATGGAATTCACGGCGCGACGTTCTCATCTGCTGAACTCACTGACACACATGCAGATGAGTTTTCGCACGCAGTCCAGATTGGAAATGCGATTACTGAAAAACAAGCGCTCGATGCAATCTTGGAAGCAAGAGACGCAGAGCAAGGTTGTTTGTTTAGAGCAATCACAGACTGCGGTGCTGGCGGCTTCTCAAGTGCAGTAGGTGAGATGGGCGAGAAGATTGGCGCAAGCGTAAACCTTGAACAAGCGCCATTGAAATATTCGGGGCTAACGCCGTCAGAAATTTGGATTAGCGAAGCGCAAGAACGAATGGTGCTTGCAGTGTCACAGGAAAATGTTGCGGCGCTTCAAGCAATCTGCGATAAGTACGGTGTTGAAATGTGCGACCTTGGCGAGTTTGGCACCGATGATGCTGAACTTGTATTGAAGTATGACGGAAATACTGTCGGTCAAATTTCAATGTCATTTCTTCATGACGGCTTACCTGGAACAACGCGAATTGCATCTTGGTCACCAGTCGAGTGTAGTCCACAAGGCGAAGAAGCCATCGACATCGAAGGCATGCTTCCAAAGCTGCTCGCACATCCAAACATTGCATCAAAACAATCAATCATTCAACAGTATGACCACGAAGTTCAAGGTCGTTCAGTTGTTAGACCACTTGTCGGTCCACTTGGTGATGCTCCATCTGACGCTGCAGTTGTCACGCCAGTGAGGGGTTCATCTCGCGGTCTTGCAATTGGCTCTGGTCTTGCGACAGGATTATCAAGTGACCCATACACCATGGCAGCAGCTGCCATCGACGAATGTGTTCGCAACATAGTCTGTGTTGGCGGTGATCCAGAGTCGACAGCAATTCTCGATAACTTTTGCTGGCCAAGTGCAAACGATGAAGCGTCGCTCGGTAGACTCGTTCGATGTGCCCACGGTTGTTACGATGCTGCGAAAGCCTATCGAACACCATTTATCTCCGGAAAAGATTCACTCAACAATCAATTTACGAAAGATGATGGCGAAACGATTTACATTCCACCAACGCTTCTCGTTTCAGGTTTTTCAATTGTTGAAGACATTAATCAATGCGTCACGATGGACGCAAAGCAAAGCGGAAACAAATTGTTCCTTGTTGGCAAAACGACTGACAATTGTGGCGGCTCACACGCGCTTCAAGTTCAACCGAACATGGCGTGCAACACTACGCTACCTGAAGTGAACCTGAAAGACGGGCCAGCGAACGCTAAAGCAGTTCACCATGCAATCAAACAAGGACTCGTTCAATCCGCACACGATTTAAGCGAAGGCGGCCTTCTTGTAGCTCTTGCTGAAATGTCATTTGGAGGCGGGCTTGGTGTTTCAGTAACCATTGAAAACATGACAGACGTAATGTTTGTTTCAGAAACGCCTTCAAGGTATCTCATTGAAGTTGCCACTGAAGATGCAGATGCATTTACTGAGTCAATGAAGGATGTTAGTTTCGAGCTTATCGGCGAATTTAATGATTCAAACACGCTTACTGTTGGCAACATCACTTGGGATTGCGAAACATTAAAATCATGTTGGCTTGAAGGAATGGTGATTTAATGGCACAAGCACTCATCATCACAGCACCTGGCATTAACTGTGACCTTGAACTAGAGGAAGCGTTTCAGTGCGCGGGGGCTTCCACATTCAAATCCCACATCAATGAGTTGATGGATGACCCCACAATTATTGAAAACGCAGATCTCATTGGTTTGCCAGGCGGTTTCAGTTATGGCGATGCGGTTGCAGCGGGCCGAATCATGGCGGGCTTGATGCGGCAAACAATGTATACACAATTTGTAAAAGCCTTAAAGCGAGGCGTTCCAATAATTGCGCCATGCAATGGTTTTCAAATTGCGGTGCAACTCGGGTTGTTACCGGGACCAACACCCGGTCAAGATTGGGCTACGACGCCTGCGGAACCGACTGTTGCCCTTGCACAAAACAATACAGCTCGTTTCATCGATAAATGGGTCGGTATTGATGTGCCTCAAAACACACGCTGCGTTTGGACGAAAGGTCTTGATTTAACTGAGCAAGGCGCAAGGATTCCAATTGCACATGGAGAAGGGCGTTTCGTTTCAAAAGATGAGGAGTTGTTACGCCAACTTCACGTCGATGGGCAAATTGCTTGTCGATATCTTCCAACTGACAATCCTAATGGTTCGGTTGGCGATGTCATGGGTATCTGCGACTCAAGCGGACTCGTGCTTGGTTTAATGCCACACCCAGAACGATTCCTTCGTTGGAGCCAGCATCCATATTGGACGCGACTCTCGGGTGAATCACGCTCCGGCGACCCACTTGGCTTGCAAATGTTTAAGAAGGCAGTCTCATTTGTTAATGACAAATCAGAGCACAAGGAAAAAGTGTATTCGTGATGCATCAAGAAGAGATTACCGATGCTACTCACCGCTCGCTTACAGCTTCGCTCTTTAGCCACACCCGGGCATTACTAGACAAGAAAAATAGAACGCCGGAAGATGACATCAATATGGTGCACTGCACGCATGCGTCCCGGTACCACTGGAGCATAGTCGGGACGCCGCTGAATTTTGCTCGCGGCGAGCGAATTGAAAAAGATGAAGACAGAAACTGGCTTCATAAAAACTTAGATGACATCCAAACATCAATCAATGGTTAACAGCACAGAAAAACTTTGTTCCAATTGTGGGTACGACATGAAGGGGTTGCCTCTTCGCACTGCTTGCCCAGAATGTGGTTCAGATGGCATTACAACAACAGAGTCTTCATTCTCTGCAAAAAATTCAATACTCATGCGAGTCATTGACTCTAATTTAGCAGTTCAAGGGCTTAAGCCAGTTCCAGATGTTCGCGTTCGGATTGGTTTTTGGGCAAAAATCGCATGGTTAATTACTGTTTTCTTGATGGCACTTGTGCTTACACATGCTTTTGGCATCTTGCCTACGGCTGGATATCAGTTACTCCTCTGTCTCTGTTCTTTTGTGTGGCCGTTTGTGGTTTACGGTTTGACACCCTCAAGTGTAAGAGCATCGATGCCTCGCATCTATACGACTGCACGTTCGTTCGTGCACTTCTCACAATGGTTTTGGGCAGCCGGTTACATCCTTTGGTTTCTCTTATACATACCGACTTCGGAGTACACATTAACTGACTCTGTTCATTCAGCAAATGTCCTATTCGTGTGCCACCTCATTGCTGGTTCCGGTCTTGCAGTGTTTGCATTTTGGCTCAGCGATTTCGCCAAGCGTCTCGATTTAGATTCAACATCACAGAAGTGTTCAGTGTTTGCTGTGACAACTTGTACGCTTGGCTTTTTCGTCTTTCTTATGCCGCTAACGATGCATCAGTCTGATTCAGCAGTTGGTGTGAGCATGCTTATGTACTGGTACGTCGCATTCTTCATCCTTCCTTGGTTATATGTCATGTGGCTACTTGGGAAAGCATTTGATGACTTTTCTTCAACTTCAAAATGGTCGCTCAGATATGAAAGTGATATTGAAGGCAGACAAGACCGCGTAAGGGCAAAGTGGGAATCGTATGAAGAAGAACGGCAAACACAACATGAGACAGATGAACGATTCTAATTTGGAGTAAAATATCCAAATGGCTTTACAAACAGTGAAATGTGGTGTGATTGGTGTTGGCCGAATGGGCACACACCACGCAAGAGTGTTCTCGGGTCTTGAAGGCGCAGAGCTCGTCGGCGTTGTCGACAGCAGCCCAGAGAGGCGAAACGATGTCGTGGAATCATGGGGCGGGGCACCATGCGAAACGGTAGATGAACTCGTCAATCTTGGCGTCCAGGCAGTCACCATCGCAACCCCAACCAAGTATCACCTTGAAGTTGCGAAACCGCTTCTTGAAAAAGGAATTGCTTGTCTTATTGAAAAACCACTTGCACCCACTGCAGAAGAAGCTGCGGAACTCTCCGATGTGGCGCACGCGAACAAAACGCTTTTGCAAGTTGGGCATGTTGTGCGGTACGACCCAGTGATGCAAGCCATTGCATCCATCGAAGGACTTAATCCACGTTTTATTGACATGGTTCGCATTAGCCCTATGACGTTCCGTTCGACAGATGTCGGCGTCGTTCTTGACATGATGATTCATGATCTTGATCTCCTCACAATGCTCCTTGGGCAAGAACCACTCGACAATCACGCAAACGCAGTGAGCGTGCTTGGCGAAGCAGAAGACATGTGTAATGCGAGACTTGAATTCCCTTCAGGCAGCGACGGTCAATCATGCACCGCGAATGTCACTTCAAGCCGGCTTGCTCTGAAAACAGAACGCAAACTGAGAATAATGAGTGAAGATGAGTACATCTCAGCAGATTTCGTCAAACGCTCAGTCACCATCATTCAAAAGAAAGCGAATGAAACGCAGTTGCTTGACTTGAGAACTCGACTCGCTTCTGGTGAAGATTTGTCATCAATCGACTACGTCGACCTCGTTGAAGTTGAAGAAGTACACATAGGCGATGCCGACGCACTGACACTTCAAGCAGAAGATTTCCTTGACGCGTTTAGAACTGGGCGTAACCCAGACATCGACGCAGAAGCTGGCTCAATGGCAATTCGCACAGCAGAACGAATCATGCGGCAAGCTGTGGACGCTGGTGCAAAAATGGTCTGACCCCCGGACTGACCCCAAACTACCAACCGCCAGTCGGTGGACTTGGAGCCACTTGCTCGGGAACTGGCATGTGCTCCTTGCGATGCTTACATACAAGAAAGAGTTCAGTCGAAATTGCCCTCGATGCTTTTGGTTTGAATCCCTTTGCAATCTCAAAAAATTCACCTGCCCGCTGAAGAAGGTCGGGGTATGCCTCACCTTCTAATAGTTTCATGACTAGGTGTCCATCCGGTTTTAGTAACGTTGCAGACAAATCAATTGCCCTGTGACAAAGCCGCATCGAACCGTGATGGTCAATCGTCCTATTCCCCGTCGTCTTTGGTGCCATGTCGCTCATGATGACATCAAACGAATCCATATCCCGTGGAAGGAACTCCCGCATCATTTCGATATGGAGTTCATTGACGTCGCACACAAGCGTGTGAATCTGATTATCGTTGAAGGCATCAATCTCTTGCAAGTCAACGCCGATCACAACGCCTTTCTTCCCGATTTGTTTTGAAGCAACTTGTAACCAACTTCCTGGGGCAGCACCTAAATCAAGGACGGTGTCGCCTTTTGAAAAAATCTTCCGCTTATCATCAATCTCAGACAACTTATAAGCTGCTCGACTTCTGAAACCATTGCGCTTGGCTTCCTTAAAAAAGTGGTCTTGTAGTTCTCGTTGCCCAGCCATCGTTTATTGCCACAAGGGCCACTCAAAATCAAACGCTGGCATGTCACCGATTGGGTTCTGGACGATATCTACTGTAATGTCTCCCTCGACGGTTCTCATCACAACATTATTTTGCCCATGGTTAAAGGACGCCTTTAATTTTTCGCCGGTTGAACCTGGAAGGATGATGCCTTCGCCAAACCTCATGTTGAATGCAGCTGTGCCACTCACAGCAGTTAAGTCAATTCTCCCAGCAGACTCTTCCCGCACTCGGTAGCGTATGTCACCCCTCACGGTTTCGATTGTGACATGCTCATTCATTGGCAATGGTGTAGCCACAAGCACATCACCATCACTTGTTTTGATATCAAGTGTCCCAGTCATACCGAACACATCAACATCCCCCTTTTTAGTTCGGATGGTGACGTTGTCGATACTTGGCGCCCTTACGACAGCATCTGCAAACACCGTTTGGAGCGGGTTTGAATCACAGTTGAGTGTTAATCTCAGGGTTTCACCAGATGATGATTGATCAATGCGGCTCGTCCAATCGATTCGCTTGACTGGGTCTTCGTTTTCCTCGAAGCCTTCAATTCGCTGAACAACATCAATCGTTGCGTCTTGAATGGTTTCATCAACGATGATGGTGACATCGCCAGCAAAAGATTGGACATCGACCGCAATTGGCCCCGCGGTTTCAAGCGTTCGCTTAGGGAAGGTCATGACTTGCTTTGTGGAGCAACCACTCAAGGCAATGAAGACACAAATCAAATAGAAAGTCAAACGGTTCATTTTCACTCCTGATTGTACCGAAGGTACAATACTTTGCATGACGCAATCAGAGCAAACTATTGGAACTCAATCACACGTCTTGCCAACGCATGGCGCAAATCATCCTTCAAGTGAAAAACAGGGAACGGGTCCTGGCAGTTTTGCTCTGAAACAAAGTATCGGTGGAGCAACGACTTTTTCATCACCTGATACTCCCGGAATGCCTACACCTTCAACATTAACAGCATGGGATTTTAATCCTGCGCCACACGCAACTCCTGTAACTCAACTTGAGCACGCAAGAGTTGGAATGATTACACCAGAGATGATTCGGGTAGCAGAACGCGAGCCCCATCTTACTGCAGAGCAAGTTCGTGATGAAGTTGCATCAGGCCGTTTGATTATTCCCGCGAACATCAATCACCTAAAAATGAACTTAGACCCAATGGCAATTGGCAGGGCGTCACTGACTAAGGTTAATGCGAACATGGGCGCATCGCCGGTCTCTTCCGGCATGGAACAAGAACTTGAAAAACTTCATTGGTCAGTTAAATGGGGCGCTGATACAGTGATGGACTTATCAACCGGTGGCGACTTAAACGCATGTCGAAGCGCAATCATCGGCGAGTCAACTGTACCAATCGGAACAGTCCCAGTGTATTCAATGATTATTGGTCGAAAGATTGAAGATTTAACACCGGATATGATTTTTACAGAACTTGAAAATCAAGCGAAACAAGGTGTCGATTACTTCACGATTCATGCTGGAGTTTTAAAAGAACATATTCCGTTTATCAAGGATAGACTCATTGGCATCGTTTCAAGGGGCGGTTCACTGCTTGCAAAATGGATGATTCACCACAACAAGCAAAACCCAATGTACGACTGCTTCGATGACATCTGTGATTTGATGCGTCAGTATGACGTTTCGTTCTCACTTGGTGACGGTTTAAGACCGGGCGGCTTAGCAGATGCAACTGATGAAGCACAACTTAGAGAACTTGAAGTCCTTGGGGAACTCACTGAGCGTGCTTGGGCCAAAGGCGTGCAAGTCATGGTCGAAGGACCAGGTCACGTTTCCTTCGACCAAATTGAGTACAACATGAAGTTGCAACGAACCCTCTGCCACGGCGCGCCGTTTTACGTTCTTGGACCACTTGTCACCGACATCTTCCCTGGCTATGACCACATCACAAGTTGTATTGGTGCAACAGCAGCGGCATACCACGGGGCATCGATGCTTTGTTATGTCACGCCAAAGGAACACCTTGGCTTGCCTAAGAAAGATGATGTAAAGCAAGGGTGCATTGCTTACAAAATTGCTGCACACGCTGGCGATGTTGCGCTTGGCATACCGGCTACCCGAAATCAAGATGACGAACTTACAAAAGCGCGTGCTGCATTAAATTGGAAGAAACATTTTGACCTTAGTTTCGACCCAGACTACGCGAGAGCGATGCACGATGAAGATCTCGATGTTGACACAGACTTCTGCGCAATGTGTGGTCATGATTGGTGCAGCGTTCGCATCAGTAAAGAGATTCAAGAGTTCGCTTCTGGCAAAGACGAAAACTATGCGTGGGATAAACCCAAAGTTTCTGCAGCGCTCACAATTGAGCAGCAAGAGATTCTTGAGCAGCGAGGTGTTCTCTCCCCTGAAGAAGTACACAGACTCGCATCAAAAATGGGCGCTGACAAAGGCAAGGCCGCATGCCACAGCGATTTAGTCGATGATTCGACTGCTCATGAGTTGCAAGGCGCTTGAATCAAGAACCCCACTGACGCTTTAAGCGTTCTTGAGTTTCATCTGTTGCTGTTATTGCAGTTTCCCTTGCGACTGTATCAAACACTTTGTCACAAAACGACCCATCAAGTTCATTAAGCCATTGCTTGGTGACTTGCATTGCACGAGGCGGTTTCTTTGCAAGTTCCTCAGCCAGTTGACGAGCAAGTTCCTTGGCGCCCCCATCATCTTTTGCAGCATGCGTGAGCAAGCCGATTCCAACTGCATCGCGACCATGCAAGATTTGCCCACTCATCAGAAGCGCTCTACCTTTTCCCTCTCCAACTCTTTGAAACAGAGTTGGGATTGTGACCGCTGGGGTAATACCAAGTAGATGAACCGGATATCCGTATTTCCCATCGAGTGAGCCAACGATAAAGTCGCACGCGGTGAGCATCGCGCATCCGCCAGCGATTGCAGCGCCATGTGCAGAGACAACGACGGGTTGCTTGAGATGTTTGAGCTTTTTAATCAGCCCACTTAAACGAAGGATAAATGTTTCAAGAAGCGCGATATCGTTTGTGCACGCTTTCATGTCAAACCCTGAACAGAACACATCGCCTGCGCCTTGCAATAGTACAACACGGGTCTTTTGATTTAATTCACCCAGCGAATGTTCAATAGCATCAAACATTTCAATTGAAAGAGCGTTCCGCATCTCTGGATTGTTGAGAGTAATAGTCGTGACGTCATCTGCGAATTGTTGGTTAACTATTGCCATGAGTTATCCTGCAAACATTAGTCCAATCGTAATCCAAATGAATGCTGCAATCATCACAACCGCAGTGTAACCAACAATGTCTCTCGCTCGCACGCCAGTGATTGCAAGTAGTGGCAGTGCCCAGAATGGTTGAAGCATGTTTGTGAGTTGATCACCATACGCAACTGCCATGACCATTTTGCCCGGTGCGATGCCTAGTTGCATACCGCTTTCAAGCGCGACCGGCGCTTGAATCGCCCACTGCCCGCCGCCGCTTGGCACAAAAAGATTCACAATACCTGCGGAAATCATCGTGAAGATTGGCATTGACTCTGATGTACTGTTCGCTACAAACACTTCAGTCAGTCCTGCCATAAGTCCAGAAGCCGTCATCATCGCCATAATGCCTGCATACAATGGGAACTGAATCATGATGCCAGCGCAACCCGTTGCGCCCTTGCACGCTGCCTCCATGTATCGAAGTGGCGAACGATGGAGCAACACGCCAAGTGCTAGCATGAACATAATGATTTGATTCAAACCGACTTTTTCGAGTCCATGTTCAATGACATGCCTGCCAAGCGCAATAAAGAGTGGCACAGCAATGCAAAGTGCAATAACAGTTGAATGGTTCAGTTTGTCTGGAACGGACTCGGCGGTCTTTTCAATTGGCTCTGCATTCCCAGAGTCAACTTTAAACACGCTAATTGGTTTAAATGTACTCGCATCTTTTGGTGCAAGAAAAAACAGAACAAGCGGCGCGAGAATGAGTAGCCCTCCGATCACGAAGAAATTTAACGAAGAACCAATTGAATCGCTTAACAGCACTGTTTCGATGGAATCCAAATACTGCTCAGGAATAACTTTTGCTGCGCCTGATTTCGTCGTCATGGAAAGTGGCGCAGAACCACTGAGTCCACCGTGCCAAACAAGTAAACCCATGAAGCCTGCTGCGGCAATGAGCGGGTAATGGCATGGGATGTTCCGGCGCTGAAGAGAAAAACCAACTTCACGAGCAAGGAGTGCGCCAACAATGAGGCCAAGTCCCCAGTTCACGAGCCCAGCAACACAAGCTATGAAACCAACAATCGCTGCAGCACTCGCTGTTGATTGTGGAATGACCGCAATACCATCAATGCACTTCCTGATAAGGGCAGCTGTTGCAAGTGCATAGCCAGTAACCAGAATGAGGCACATTTGCATGGCAAACGCAAGAAGCGCCCATAAACCAGAATTGCTATTGCTCCACGCATCGATGAGCCCCCCAAACTGCGAGTCGCCACCATAGTCTCCCCAAACAAGTGAAGCGACAGCAGTCAACAAAGTCAGCAGAATGGCGATGACAAAGGGGTCTGGAACAATTCGTTCCATAATCCGCGAGACTACACTTCCAAGCGTACTAATCATGTCGTCATGATACAGCACAGGGTGAGCAATTTGCTCACCCTGTGCGCATCAAGGAGGAGGGACATGCATAGCCAACGCGGCTATGCACACACGTCATTAATCACAATGCCACGAATCTGAATAGATGTCATAAATTGCAGCCATCGATGCTGGAACTGAACCGTCAGAGGTTGAGATTCCAATGTCGATAAAGGTTGAATAAACTTCGGTTTCAATTGGTTTGATTGAAAGTAAATCACTTCTTTCTAATAGAGCGTCAATCAAACCCAAATCAGGAATAGATACATTTGTTTTCATGATTGAGCCTACATATTGAGCAAGTGCATTTGCAACCAACAGAAGCGCTTCATCATAATCTCGCACATGCGCTGAAACGCCTTCATGCTCAGTTGTAGTAATCACTGTCTGCATTCGAAGGTCAGCAACAAGCGGAATTTCAGCGTTGTTAACTTCTTTCAAAATTGCATCAGCATCAGCTACTTCAACGGGACCGTTGATGCACGCAACCCAATCTTTAGCACCCGTACCACAGAGGATGGTCGAATCCTCTAGCAGATCTCCCCGAGCAAATGCCATCATGGCATCACCAGGTGAGAGTGAAGAAAGTTCGACCTTCCAGCCCTCTGTGGTTTCAGTCAAACGGATGCGCAATGGCTTTACAAGACCAGCAAGTGATGGCTCGTTGTTCCATTGCGGTGAGTCGTTTGGATTTTCGTTTTCGTTCATCATGTCTAATTCGTAATTCAATAAAAAAACCCGCCTTTGTTTTGCGGGGGTTGTTTCAGGTTTAGTTGAGTTTTACTCGTCAGTTCCTGTTAGCTCCCGCTAATTTCTTTGCTATGCAAGTACATGTTGTAGTCATTGCAAAGTAAAGATTCGTAGTACACGCATTCCAATTGCCACAACAGAGTGCTGTAAATGCATGGCGACCTCTCGTCCAGGGCGATAACTCGACAGCGACTACTCGAACATTTCCTTTTTGCTCGCGAAGCATGTCATTCAACCGTTCTTGTCTTGGTTTCAAAGTCATTACTACTACTATGCGCGTGAACCGATAATGGTCAACGAATTCGGACTTTTTTTTTGATTCCGAGGCAAAAAATCAAGAATCGCTCAATAAACCCCGTTTTTTATCCTAAAAAGCGTACTCGATGCCTGCCGTCACATGCAGGAAGTCGTTTTTCACATCGCTTGCAACAATGGAGTCATATTCGTGGTGCAAGCCGATCGAGAGGCGCAAATTATCAACTGATTCAAGTTGCATGTTCCATTTCGCGTTTGTCACTACTCGATAATTTTCAGAATCGTTGAGGTCTGGGAACCAAGTTGAATCGGCAGTGAGTGATTGCGACTTGCTAATCTCCCATTTGTACTTCAAGCCAAACAAACCTTCCGGGATCAGATCTTCGTTAAATGATTGAAACTCTTGGCGCGCGCCTAAACCAATTCTGCCCTTGAGCATAGCGGGGTTCTCAATTTCATCATTGCTCCACAAATGAAACTCAAAACCGCCATCTGCAATCAATCGTTGGTCCCAAGACTGAAATTCTGACCAATCGAACTTCAGGGTTGTGAAGACATCCCAATCATTTTTCTCGCCATGCCAAGTGTTAGCAATTGACGAATCAAGCCAATTTCTCGTTCGAACATCTTCACTTTCTGAAAAACGATAACTCACATCAATCGCGATTGTTTTCATGTCGTTGCGTTTCTCTGCGTGATAAGAGGCGCTGACATCCATGCTATTGAATTGACTTTGTTGGTAACCAAATCCAAGTGTCACTCGCTGAGACCACGGTGACGGCGTTTCAATGGTTTGCACTTGCTCTTCTATTTCTGGCTCAACATTTTGATGCACTGTTCTTGTAGGCGTACTTACTTTCTCAATTGGAATGGTCATAATTCCAAGAACTTCATGCTCAACAACCATTTCATGTTCATCTTGCGAAAGGATGTTCACATTTAGCGTTTCGCCTGTTGATAAAGTGATGGGTTCATTAGAAAACAAAGTGAGGAATGTAAGTGTTGTGATGAGCATGGCATTCATAATTCGGTACTGTACTCACTGATGGTCACAGACATGTCTGATAATCAAAAAACTGAAGCGTTCATTTCGCCACCTACTAGGGGCGGCATCTGGCTCGCCGTCACGTTTGCTGCAATTGGAGCAGGCGTTTTACTCTCAGGCTTGTTCTCTGGTTCAACAGGTTTTTATGGTGATGCTGGTCATGTTGGCGTCACTGAAACAGCGCAAGAGCTCCTGCGGGAGAGCGGCAGAATCATCGTCTTATCCCTTTTGTTGCTACTTGCCATTAGAATCGAAGCGTGGAGAAAACGCATGGAGTTCGGTGGACTCATCCTTACTGCCGTACGCTGTATAGCCATCGTTTTATGTGTAGAAGCCCTTCGCGTGATTCAATTACACAGTGGCATCGGCCGAATGATAGTGATGTCAACCTTGCAATACGTTTTGCTCACCATTAGCATCATTTCCTTCTTTACATTTTCAATCAAAGAAGCAGTGAGGTTTTCAGCGATTTGCGTCTGCTTCCTAATTGCCCTCTACTTTTCAATGTACCTTGGGGTCTGGCTCTTCTGATAGTCTTTTGAGTTGTGCGGATTTGTCTGGGTCCCACGACTTGTGGTATTGAGCAATGGTCGTGTGACTGAAGCGGGTGTTGCAACCGTAACATGAGAGTCGGGTTTTTACGACGAACAAAATTAATATATCTAAAACCAATACGACGCTCATTGCGATGAGCATCATCCAAGTAGTGACAAGACCAAGGATGCCTGCAACAGCACCTGCAAATGCGAGCACAATCACAATCCCCGTGACTTGTGGAAACATCTGCTCCTTATATAAGTCGCCTCCACACACAACGCACCCGCGAATTCTCTTGGAATCATCGATGGTCGAATCCCACTTTAGAAACAGCTCATTTTCAGATGGCTCCACGATGACTGTTGTTGGTTGCTGAGCAATATCAACTTCAAACACACCCTTCTTTTGCTTTCCTTCGTAGAGTTCGACAAGCATATTCGGCATAGTAAACCCTTAAACCCCTTGCGGAGTCGCTCAAGGTGAACGATAGTGCCACAGATGAGTGAGTCTCGGTCCAACGCAACTTCTTTACAAGGCAAATTCATAGTCTTTGATGGTCCTGATGGTTCAGGGAAGTCGACACAAATTTTGCGATTTGTAGAGTGGTGCAGGTCGCAAGGGCTCACTGTGAAAGAGGTCAGAGAACCTGGCGGTACGAGTATTGGTGAGCAAATCAGAGAAGTCTTGCTTGCAACCAAAAACGTAGAAATGACGCTTCCTTGTGAAATGCTTCTGTATATGGCTTCAAGAGCACAGTTAATGGAACAGGAAGTCATCCCAGCGCTTGAAAAGGGCGAAATCGTCGTTGCTGACAGGTTTATCAGCGCTACGCTCGTTTATCAAGGCTATGCAGGGGGGTTACCCGTCCACTGGATTGAGCAAGTCGGTGAAGTCGCTCTTCAAGAAAAGTGGCCCGACCTGACCATTATCTTTGATGTCGATTGTGAAACAGCCTCCAAGCGGCTCAACCCACTTCTTGACCGCATGGAGCTCAAAGGGCAATCATTTCATAAAAAGGTACGGCAAGGGTTCATCGCATTAGCTGAAAATGAACCTGAAAAGTATGCCATTATCGATTCTACGGCCCCAATTGATGCCGTTGAATATGGTGTACAAGCTCTCATCCAAGAGCGGTTTATTGGTTCAATTTAGCAAAATGAAGCCAAGTTGACCAATAAAATCACAAATTTTCAAAAAACCGTAAATCCCTGACAAAAAGCAATTTAGCTCCTTTTTTGAGGGTTTTTTTAAAACCAATTGAGATGCAAAATGTGGCGAATTCGGCCCATTTGCCGATAAATGGTGAATCCCAAGGACCCGCGTTGTGGTCCAAATTGTCAGGGATGGCTATTGGCCACAACAGGCTGGTTTAGGAAATTAAGGAGATCTTCTTATGAAAAATGCACTAGATACCATTAAATCATGGGCTTGGGGATTTATCGACCTCATGCTTATCTTCATCGCCGTAGGCGTATTAGTTCAAGTCATCTTCGGTGACGGCGCTGGCTGGTTCAGCGGAGTTGTCGGACGCTTGATGGCACTTGTAAGCGAATTCTCAGCTGGCGGCTTCGTTGGCTTGATCGCACTTGTAATTGTTCTTTCACTTTTCAACCGTCGTACAGCATAACTGACGGTTAATCACGGCAAAGCCTAGCTTTGCAAACTGCCTCCCTGTCCAAGGATGGATACGGTGATGGCAAAAACTACTGTCTTGTAAGACAGCCAAAATTACTCAGCCGCAACTGCCCTCATCGGAGATGGGGGCAGTTGTTTTTCGTTCGGAATCTAGTTATTTTTGTTCAATCTAACTCTCGTCCTCACGCTTTAGTTGTTTCTGAGTGCTTCGTTAATGTAAGGAAGACCAGTCGATGACGATTTTGCCAAACTGTTCACCAGACTCTAAACGTGCAAATGCCGCTTGAGATTCCGTATAAGGAAACACATAGTCAATCACAGGCGTCACTCCATTTGCAAGAAGTTCTAACACACCCGCAAACTCCACCATGTCACCCATCGATGAACCCATTACGGATAACTGATTCCAGAAGATGCGTGCCAAGTCAGTTTTTGGAGCATGGCCAGCAGTACAACCGCACGTAACAAGAACGCCGCCCCTCGCAAGAGATTTGATACAAGGATGGTGTGCCGGTCCTCCAATCGAATCAACGCAAATGTGTACGCCTTGTTTATCTGTCAAGCCACGAACACTGCTTGACCAATCTTCACCCTCATCTAACACACAGTGTGTTGGGCCGAGTTCTTTTGCCTTTTTCAATTTCCATTCATGTCTAGATGTCACAATGGTGTTGCAATCGAAATAGTTGCAAATGTTAAGTGCCGCAAGTGCAACCCCGCCGCCAATGCCTGTAATGAGCACAGTTTGCCCGCGCTGCAAGTTTGCTTTTGTCATAAGCATCCGCCAAGCAGTCAAATGTGTCAATCCAAATGCGGATGCTGTCACAGCGTCAACATCGCCAACTTCAATGACATTATCTCTCGGAGCAGTAAAGTATTCAGCATTCGCGCCATTGTCATGCTCACCAATCATACGAATGTCGTCAGGAATAAATGGCTGATTGTTGTTTTGTTTCACTGCGGCGTTTAACAGTACACGCTTGCCAACGATATTGCCGTCAACTTCACTGCCAACTTCTTGAACAATTCCGCAACCATCTGAACCACTGATGCGTGGATACGTCAGATTGAGTCCTGGCATTCCAGTGCCAACCCACAAATCTAAATGGTTTAACGATGAAGCTTCTGTTTTAACTAGGACTTCATTAGGCTGTGGCTCAAGCGAGTCCCAATCCACAACATCTATGTTCGATGCAACGGGGGTGCCTTCGCAGAGGACTGCAGCTGCTTTCATTCTTTATTGCCCCTCGCGCTGCGTACGAATTCGTTCGAGCAAATCTTTTGTGCGAATGATGCCTTCAAACTCCCCAATATTTCCCCCTTCATATTCGATGCCAATGTAACCACGGTAGCCGGCATCAAGGACGATGCTAATTATTTTTTCGTAGTTGGTATGAATCTCATTGCCATCATTATCGAAATCGTGTGATTTTGCACTCACTGCTTTTGCGTAGGGCATGAGCTCAGTAACGCCTGTGTATCGGTCATATTCCTCGCGCGTGCCCCAGTCCAAAATGAAGTTTCCAAAATCTGGCAGCGTGCCGCATCTCGGTTTGTTAACCATCTTCATGACCCCAGCAAGCCAAGCTCCATTTGAACTAAGACCGCCGTGATTTTCAACGATTACATTGATGTTTTGTTTTGCTGCATGATCGGTAAGACGACCAAGCCCGTCTGCGGCAAGTTTCATTTGTTCGTCATAAGAACCACTTGACTGAGCATTGACGCGAATGGAATGACATCCGAGTTCAACTGCAGCATCAATCCACTTGTAATGGTTTTCAATTGCTTTTGCGCGAGCGCCTTCATCTGGGTCGCCAAGGTTTCCCTCGCCATCGCACATGATAAGCAAACTCTTCACATCTAAATCGCTGCAACGTTTTTTAAGTTCTTGCATGAACTCTGGTTTTGGCTGCCTGTCTGGAAAGAAAGAGTTGACATACTCGACTGCGTTAATTCCGAATTGTTCTTTTGAAACTCTAGGGAAGTCAATTGGCTGAAGATATCCAGCAAAAAACGCTTTGTGTAGTGACCACTGTGCAAGTGAGATTTCGTACAAGGTATTCATAATGACATCCTAACTTGAAGGGGGAGAGCTGGCTTAAGAATTTTCTTTCTCATCTCCAGATTCAACATAACAGTGGAAACCAACACATGGGACACGCTCTGGCTCATCTGATGCGTGGATCTCGTTCATCAGCACGTTGACTTGTTGAAGATGTTCAGCATTCAATGGAATGGAAATGACCTGTGGTCCAGCCTTAGAGCCGGTGACAGTTGTGATTACAGCAACAGTTTCTTCATCGTTGTGAATGGCTGACAACACATGTTCACCAACCTGAGTTGCAATTGTGGACAGGGGAGTAACAAGCGTTGGGATGCCTTCCTGCTCTTCTGATTCACTCTTCTTAATGTTCTTTTCTTCACTCATGATGCACGCTCCATTGCGAATTGTTTCGCTGCTTCAGCAGCCTCTGGAATCTTGTTTGGGTCCTTGCCGCCTGCCTGAGCGGTATCCGGTCTTCCGCCACCACCACCGCCACATACAGATGCGGCTTCTTTGACCCAGTCGCCGGCTTTCAGACCGGAATCAATCATTGGTTTACTTACGCCTGCTGCAATGAGCACTTTACCCTCTTCTG
Organism: Planctomycetota bacterium; assembly: GCA_036338245.1. Lineage (GTDB taxonomy): Bacteria > Planctomycetota > Phycisphaerae > Phycisphaerales > SM1A02. Next base: position 6,188 of record JAYZCQ010000059.1, on the reverse strand, counting down.
TTTGACCTAACAATAAAACAGCGCCTTCAGGTTTCTTAGAACGAACTGCATCAAGGGCAGACATAATTGAATCTTTATCAACGGTTTGGAGTGCGCCAACCACTATGTTTTCATCACTCTCAGAGAGTACTTTTGCATGTTCAAGCACATCTTCCTTCAAAGATGACGCCGCGTTCTTTTGCACTTCCTTTACTCCTGCAAAAAGTTGTTGCAAGGCTTTTTGAATGTTGTGGCGAGCAGTTTGACTCAGTGAGCATTCTTCCGCTTTCTTAACAAGTTCACCATACGCTGTGACAAGTGGCTCGCCAGTAAAAGCCTTCGCTGCTTCGATGTCACTGATTAGGGCAATGCCAGAATCACGAACTTCTTTTGCGAGCGTTCCCGTAACAGCCGTCATTCTTCTAACGCCCGAAGCAAGTGCTTGTTCGTGCAAGATTGCAAAGTGCTCAGCTTGCTTGCTGCTTTGCAGGTGCGTGCCTCCACAGAACTCAATAGAGTAATTCATCCAATCTTGATTTGATGGATTTTCAAGCAACTGGTCAACTGATTCGCCAACCGAAACAACTCGAACTGGGTCTGGGTATCGCTCGCCAAAGACTGCGCGAAGTCCGCATATGTCTATCGCATCATCAAGCGAAACGACTTTTGCATGGACTGTTAAATTAGCTTCGATTGCGTCATTGACTTCTCGTTCAATGGTGTTCAATTGCTCATCTGTAACTGCGTGCCCATGTGAAAAGTCAAAACGAAGTTTATCTTCATCGACGAGCGAGCCTTTTTGGTGCACGTCTTCACCAAGAACATTGCGAAGTGAATGATTCAGTAGATGTGTTGTTGTATGGTTCTTTTCGGTCTGTGTTCGTGCATCACTGCAAATGGTTGCTTTAACTTCCACCCCGCAAGGAATAGAACCGTTAGTGCTCGCGCCAATGTGCAGGATGTAATCACCTTGTTTGTGAGTGTCATGAACGACGAATACATTCTCGCCACTTACCAATGCGCCTCTATCACCAATTTGACCGCCAGACTCAGCATAAAATGGCGTTTCTTTAAGTATGACGCCTACGGTATGTTTTTCATTTGCCTCGTCACAAAGTGCTTGGCCGTCCCAAACAGCAAGCACAGTGGTCGCTTGTGAGTTTGATTCGTATTTAAACGAGTCATCAGTTGGCGGTACGCCATTCTCTTCAAGTTGAGAAAGCACGTCCGGCGGAATGTTCATTTTCTTTTCGGTTCCAGAAGTTGCCCGCGAAGTCACTCTTGCCTCTTCCATAAGTGTTTCGTAGCCAGAACGGTCAACTCGTAGACCCCGCTCTTCAGCCATGACTTCAGTTAAGTCTATGGGGAAGCCAAACGTGTCGTGCAATTCAAATGCATTCTTTGCATCGATTGTTTTTCCGTCACCCTCTGTCGCGGCCTTTTCAAACAACTCTAAACCACGATCAAGTGTTTTAAGAAAACTTAACTCTTCATCTTTAATGAGTGATTCGATGTGGGTTTGTTGTTTTGCAATCTCAGGGAATGTTTCTCCAAGCGTATCAACAACTGCTGATACAACTTTGCATAAAAACGGTTCATGAACACCGAATGTTTGTCGTGCGTGTCGAACTGCTCGGCGCAAGATTCTTCTAAGCACATATTCCCTGCCCGCAGCCCCAGCGCGTCCACCATCTGCAAGTGCAACGACTAAACATCGAATGTGGTCTGCAATGACGCGGTATGCAATGTCGATGTGTGCATCAAGTGAACCGGCGTATGGTGCAGCGCCAGTTAAGGACTGGATGCGTTCAAAAATAGGCGTCCATAAATCGGTGTCATAGTTACTATTCTTGCCTTGCAAAACACGAGTGATTCGCTCAAATCCCATGCCTGTATCAACGTGTTGATTCGGTAATGGTGTGAGTGCACCATCTTCACCACGGTTGAATTGAATAAAGACGAGGTTCCAAAGTTCAATGACGTTTGGGTCATCTAGGTTGACGAGGTGACCGCCGTTGCCATCCGGAGTTGAGTCGTAATGGAGTTCGCAACATGGACCGCATGGACCAGTGTCTCCCATCTCCCAGAAGTTGTCTTTCTTTCCCCATCTAGTGATGTGGGCTGGGTCAATATCAGTGAGTTCTTTCCACAACGATTCAGTTTCAATGTCTGCTTCAAGTCCATCTTCTTCATTACCTTCAAAGACAGTGACATAGATCCTCGATTTATCTAAGCCCCAAACTTCTGTGAAAAGTTCCCATGCCCACTGAATGGCTTCGGCTTTGAAGTAATCACCAAACGACCAATTGCCAAGCATTTCAAAAAAGGTGTGGTGATAGGTATCAGTCCCGACATCTTCTAAATCGTTATGCTTGCCACCAGCCCTAATGCACTTTTGCGTATCAACAGCGCGAGTGTAATCGCGTTTGCCCAAACCAAGGAAAACGTCCTTGAATTGGTTCATGCCCGCATTCGTAAAGAGCAGCGTTGGATCATCATGGGGGATGACGCAACTTGAAGGCACTTCAGCATGCTCGCATTTATCCCTAAAAAACGCGATGAAGTCTTTTCTGATTTCTGAGCTTTGTTTTGTCATGGCTTAGTCATGCAATTTAAGGTTCTTTCGTGTAAGAATGACAAATTGTACCCTCATGGGGTGTGTATGTGAGGAAGACAACGCTTTCTGGTATCCTGCGTTGTTACTATGACGAATAGGACACCAATTATTGGCGGAAACTGGAAGATGCATACTGACTTAGAGTCAGGTATGAAGCTTGCTAGTGATGTCGTTGATTTTGTCGACTCAATCTCAACAGATGATGCTCCGGCAGACGTTGACGTTGTCCTCTATCCTCCTTTTCCATATTTGCAAGCCATTGAGTCAATCACTGGAGCTTCTCATGTTAAATGCGGGGCTCAAAATCTCTGGATTGAAGAAGAAGGCGCATTCACTGGGGAAGTCAGTCCAAAGATGCTCAATGACGTAGGCGTGGCGATGGTGCTTGCCGGCCACAGTGAGCGAAGGCACATTATCGGTGAATCCAATGAACTCATTGGTCAGAAAATGAAGCGAGCGCTTGCGTCAGGACTCAGCGTGACGCTCTGTGTTGGCGAGACAATTGATGAGCGAACAGCGGGGAGCACGCTTGAAGTTGTATGCAACCAGCTTTCTAAAGGGCTTGAAGGCATTTCAGTTGATGCGATGGCGAATATCGTCATTGCGTATGAACCCGTGTGGGCAATTGGAACGGGTCATACGGCAAGCCCGGAAGATGCTCAGGAAGTTCACGCGGCTATCAGGGCACACATCAAATCCCTTTTTAATAGCGATGTTTCAAACAAAATCTGCATTCAATATGGTGGTTCTGTGAAGCCAGAAAATGCAAAAGACCTCTTTGCATGCCCTGATATTGATGGTGCGCTCGTTGGTGGAGCGTCACTTGAGGCAGAATCATTCAATGCAATCATCGAAGCTTCGCTATAATTTCCACCTGTAAAAATCCAAACTGGAAAACACTATGAATAATACATTCCTCATCCTAACGGTACTGCTCATTATCATCTCAGTGGCAATGATTCTCATCATTCTTGTTCAGCGACCACAAGGCGGCGGTCTTGCATCAGCATTCGGTGGTGCTGGTGGAGGCGGTACAGATACGGTGTTCGGCGGGCGAGTTGGTGATGCTTTGACGTACATGACGGTCATTGCTTTTGTTCTGTTCCTTGGCTTAGCGGTATCGCTGAATCTTGTTGATAGTCGAGCAACGGCTACTGGGGTGATACCTGAAACAGGAGAACTCGTTGCTCCGGAGGATTCATCAACCCCAGCAACAACAACGGACAACGAATAATGATCAGGTCAATGACTGGGTTTGGCAGCGCATCTTCCATTCGGGAAGGGGTGTTGTTACATGTAGAAATCCGTACGGTCAACAATAAGTTTTTCAAAAGTAACTTTCGTGTTCCAGAAGTTCTTCAGGGACTTGAAACCGAAATAGAGCAACGCATCACCTCGTACATCACACGTGGGAGCGTTACAGTTACGCTGAAATTTTCAGACACCTCTGAAAAAGCAGCAGCTTCTATCAACACCGACGCACTGAAGTCATATGTTGCGCAGTTGAAAAGTGTGGGTGACGATGTAAATATCGATGTCGCCCGACTGCTCTCGCTACCAGGCGTACTCATTCAAGACCAGTCCGATGCACTCGTAACGAACTTAAAACCAAACGTTCTTGAACTTATTGACGAAGCGTGCGGCGGTGTTGTCGAAATGCGAACAACTGAAGGCAAAGCATTAAAGTCTGATTTAGAACAACAACTTTCGACCATTCTGGAGCATCTCAAATTCATCAAACAACGCGCGCCTGAAATCGTTGCAGATTATGAGTGCAGACTCAAACAGCGTATGGAATCACTCCTTGAAGAAATCGGCAAGAGTGTTGCTGCTGAAGATGTCATCAAGGAAGTCGCAGTCTTTTCTGAAAAGACAGACATTGCTGAAGAAATCAAAAGACTTGATGGCCATTTAACGCAGTTTGACGAGTTGTCAAGCAGACTTGACGGCGAACCTGTCGGGAGAACGCTAGATTTCCTAGCCCAAGAGATGCTCAGGGAAGCAAATACCATTGCCAGTAAATGCCTTGATGGCGAAACAAGCCGTAGAATTGTTGAAATAAAGGGGGCAATCGACAGGATTAAAGAACAAGTCCAAAATGCAGAATAAAATGCAGTCGTGTCGTTAACTCCAAATCAAGATGACCAACTTAAAAAGATTCCTCGCATCGGTCCTCATTCAAAGGGCGATGTTGTTGTTGAAGAAATCAAAGGACAAGATTTAGCAATTGTCTTAAGTCGATTTGAGATTGGCACAATCGATAGGATTCTTGATTATCGCGGCGGTTCACGTCAATCGCCAAAACTTATAGTGAACACAAGCCTTGGTCGCTTTCTGTTAAAGAGGCGGGCGCTTGGTAAGGATGCGCTTGAGCAAGTGGTTATTGCGCACAGCGTGCAAGAACAACTTGCAGGTCACAGGTTCCCTGTTGCAGGACTTATTCAAACTATTGATGGTGAGACAATTGTTGAACACGAAGGGCGAGTGTATGAACTCTTTAAGTACATCCAAGGTTCCCGATTTGACAAAACAAATCCGCAAGCAGCAGAAGCAGGCCGCGTCCTTGCGCATTTCCATGACTTATTGAGAACATATCCAAAAGACCCATCGATGCAGCGAAGAACGTATCATGTTGGCTCTAGGGTTTACGAAGTGATTGACGAGTTGAAAGGCATTCTTCAATCTCAAGAAAGTGATTCTCAGTTAGTCGGTTTAGATCAAACGATTGAATACCTGACCAATGCATACCAACGAACTTACGAAGCCGTTGAGCGAGTAGAACTTAATTCGCTTCCGCAGTGTGTTGTGCATGGTGATTGGCATCCAGGGAACATGTTGTACAAAGATGATGAGATCATTGCAGTCATTGATTTTGATTCAATTCGTTACAGCCCCCGCATTACAGATATTGCAAATGGCGCATTACAGTTTTCAATGAGAATGGGCGAACTTGAAAAGATTCAATCATGGGGCGAAGGCTTCCGCGGAAGAACAATCCGAACTATAGTTCAATCCTACAACCAGTTTACGCAACATCCCCTTCTTGCATCTGAACTCGCAATTGTCCCCCATCTCATGATTGAAGCATTAATTGTTGAAAGCATTGTTCCTATTCAACAGCATGGCAAGTTTGGAACAATTCCCGGCTCCTTATTTTTGAAAATGGTTGAGCAAAAGGTAAAGTGGCTTACGCCTCGCATCGAACGGGTGATCGATGTGATTCAACCGCCTAAAGAGGGAGAGGACAGTTTTGGATGAATGAAGACCTTGTCACAATTATCACGCCTCCGACTGAGTTTGAAGCGAATGTACTGGCCATTGTTTTGAAAGACAACGGAATCGATGCGTTTGTGTTTGCAACACCGACAATCGGAATCGGGGTGCCACTGAGTGGCGGCATGATTGGCGTGCCACTTCAGGTTGCTAGAGATGATGTTGAGCGAGCAAAACAAATTTTGCTTGAGAACAAACGACATTCAATCGACATTGATTGGGATGAGTTAAGCCGAGATGGTTCTGATGAACCATACCGGCCAAGCATTATGAAGCGTTTTTATAGAGTACTCGCAATAGTGCTTGCAATTTGCATGAT
>JAYZCQ010000058.1:0-14044 GCA_036338245.1 Planctomycetota bacterium | reverse complement strand
CGGCGAATACTACATCATTAATGGTGAGAAAAAGTGGGCGACTTCCGCAGCATATTCATGCATGTTCACAGTCATGGCAAAGTTCTCAATGACAGATCCAAAAACTGGCAAAACAAAAGACGCTTTCAACGCGTTAATTGTTTCTCCAGATATGGAAGGTGTTGACGTCTTTAGTAGAAACCGCTCAAAGTGCGGCATCCGTGGAACTTGGCAAGGCAGAGTAAAGTTTACAAATGTGCGCGTCCCTGTCAGCAACCTCTTGCACAAAGAAGGCAAGGGAATTGTTGTGGCGCTTACTTGCTTAAACTGGGGACGATGCACGCTTGCTGCTGGCATGGTCGGCGCTGGAGCAAAAGCATATGAACAATCAATTAAATGGGCTCAGTACAGATACCAATTCGATAGACCGCTTGGTGAGTTTGAACTCGTAAGAGAACGACTCGCAAGAATGGGTGCATTCTGTTTTGCAATGGATGCAATGCTCTACGTCACCACTGGCATGGTCGACAGAAATGATGAAGACATCATGCTTGAGACGGCCATTTGTAAAGTCTTCTGTTCAGAATATGGATTTAGGTGCACAAACGAAGCCATGCAAGTCATGGGCGGCGAAGGATACATGACTGAAAATGAAGTTGAAAGGTTGTGGAGAGATTCAAGAATCAACCCAATCGTTGAAGGTGCAAACGAAGTTATGCACAGTTTCATCTTTGCTTACGGTTCAAAACAACTCGGCGAATACATGCTTGGCGTGAAAGCTGCACCAATGAAGAATTTCGGTGCTGCACTGAGAATTGGGCTTGAACTATTCTTTGGTGTCAAACGCAGTGCGCCTAAGATCACCATGCTTGACAGTTCACTCAATGCACATGCAAGAAAACTAGAATACTTGATTCAGACCTTCTCACACCAAGTGAAATTGATGTTTAAAGAAAAGGCTGAAGCGCTCATTTCTAATCAAACAACACAATGTCGTTTAAGTTGGATTTCCGTTTGGATACACGCAATGGCATGTTCACTTTCAAAACTTGATATGAACATACGCTCAGGTGAATCAAAAGAAGAACTTGCACATGACAGAGCAATGGTTGATTACATCATGTCTTACGGCGAATACAAAATTAACGGTTGGTTCAAAGCGCTGAGACAAAATACCGATGCCGAAATGCTTAAAGCGGCTGACAAAGCGTGGGACTTTGGCCTTTCGCTTCCAAGCGAAGATTATTACATTCCTGAACGCACCCCTGACATGGATGCGAGGGGAACAGGTAAGGATTGTGATCAAGAATTCATTAAACAATTTGGGGCGGGTTCACTGTTTTCTAAGGAAAAAGCTACAACGCACTAATTCAATTACGATATGGACGATATGCAAGAGAAAGATTCTATTTTTGAACAAATGGTAACTCGTGGCCACGAGCGACTTTGTTTTCACCACGATAAAGAAACTGGCTTAAGAGCAATCATTGCGATTCACTCAACTGCGCTAGGTAATGCACTTGGCGGGACACGACGATGGTGCTATGCAAGTGAAGCAGATGCTGTGTATGACGTGCTTCGTCTTTCCAAAGGAATGACGTACAAGGCAGCAGTTTCAGGACTGCCAATGGGCGGAGCAAAGAGTGTGATTTTGACACCCTCCCGCGATTACCAAAAAACTGAAGCTGAAGCAAAAGCAATGGGTCGATTTGTAGATTCATTTAACGGTGCTTACATTGCAGCTGAAGATGTTGGCGTCGACACACAGTTCGTTGATTGGATGGCATCTGAAACGAAACACGTTATGGGCGGCGAAACAGTTTCAACTGGTGGTGATCCATCACCTTGGACAGCAATGGGAACGTTCCACGGCATGAAAGCGTGTTTGATTCACGCTGGCTTAGGCGAAAGTTTCGATGGCAAGGTCGTTGCGATGCAAGGCGTCGGTAGCGTCGGCCAAAACTTGTGCAAACTGCTCACTGAAGCGGGGGCAACAGTTAAAGTCGCAGACATCAAACAAGAAAAGGTTGACTTCGTTGTTGAAGAATATGGTTGCGCTCAAGTCTCAAACGACGAGATTTTGACAACAGAATGCGACATCCTTGCACCATGTGCACTCGGTGGCGTCATCGATGGCATGCTCGTCCAACAACTCAAGTGCCCTATCGTTTGTGGTGCTGCAAACAACATTCTTGGTGACCCTGAAGAAGATGGCGCAGCACTTAAGCATGCTGGCATTCTCTACGGACCGGACTTCGTCGTGAATGCTGGAGGGCTGATTCACCTTGCAGGACTTCATCTTGGCATGAGCGAAGAAACACTCCAGCAAAAGAACGGTGAGATTTTTGACACAACGGTCGAAATTCTTGAACGCGGCGAAATGACTGCTTCGACATATGCAGCAGCAGTCGAAGTTGCGAAAAACAGAATTGAACGCGGTCAGGAGACTGAGTTACATGCCAGTTAAACCTGTATTTGAGGCAGTCATAAACCATGTTTCCATACTTGATGAACATGGTAATTTTGACAAGAAACTCGGCGAAGGTCTAATCCCTAACGAAGATGTCGTTGCAATGTACAAGCACATGATTTCGTGCCGTCACTTTGACGAAATCGCATTCAAACTTCAACGGTCAGGCAGGATGGGGACTTACCCTGAAAACCGCGGTCAAGAAGCAGCGTCACTTGGTGCTGCTTACGCTCTTGAACAAAATGACTGGATGGTTACGTGCTACCGCGAGAATGCAGGACTTTTCTGGAGAGGTCTTCCGAAAGAAAAAATATTGCTTCACTGGATGGGTGACGAGCGTGGCAATAACCTTGATGGTTTGCGAATGACTCCACTTGCGATTGCAATTGGTTCACAGATGTTGCACGCAACTGGACTCGCTTGGGCAAGCAAATATAAAGGTGATGATTCAATCGCGTGCACATTCTTTGGCGATGGTGCAACGAGCGAAGGCGACTTCCACGAAGCTGCAAACTTTGCAGCAAGTTTATCCCTACCTGTTATCTTTGTCTGCCAAAACAACGGATGGGCAATTTCAACACCTTCGTCTGTCGAAAGTGCAGCGCCTACATTTGCACAGCGTGGACTTGCATATGGCATGGAATGCGTGCAAGTTGATGGCAATGACCTCTTTGCAATGGTAAAAGTAACTCGCGATGCAGCAAAACTCGCACGCGAGCAGCAAAAGCCGACCTTTATCGAAGCAGTCACCTATCGCCTTGGTGACCACACGACTGCTGATGACGCACGCCGTTACCGAGACCAAGAAGAACTCGACATGTGGATGAAGCGTGATCCAGTCATTCGCTTAAGACAATGGCTTGAATCAAGAGATTTGTGGTCGGAAGAACATGAAGCACAAGCACGAGCGGATGCTGAAAAAGAAATCGCAATGGTTGTGAAGAACGCTGAAGAAATTGATGCTCCAGCAGCATCTGACTTTTTCGACAACATGTTCGTTCAGTTGACTCCTGAATTGAAGAAGCAAAGGCAAACCATGCGAACAAGTAGCATTGGTCAAGACCCTTCACAAATTGACGCGAAGCAAAGTGAGGGGGCAATCAATTAATGGCAAATTTAACCTTAGTTCAAGCAATCAACCTCGCGCTCATCCAAGAAATGGAAAAAGATGAAAGAGTGCTATTGCTCGGGGAAGACATCGGTCTTAATGGTGGTGTTTTCCGCGCAACTGAAGGATTGTTCCAGCGATTTGGTGGTGATAGGGTTGTAGACAGCCCGCTCGCTGAGTCCGGCATTATTGGTACTTCAATTGGCCTTGCAATGGGTGGACTTCGCCCGATTCCTGAAATTCAATTTGAAGGATTCATGGGCCCAGCTTTTGACCAACTCACAAATCAATGCGCCAGAACAAATACACGGACTCGAGGTGGTCTGACATGTCCACTCGTATTACGCGTTCCGGTTGGCGGTGGTATTCACGCGCCTGAGTTGCACAGCGACAGCCCTGAAGCGATTTACACACATACTCCTGGCTTAAAGATTGTCATGCCATCTTCGCCTTACGATGCGAAGGGTTTGTTAATCAGCGCAATCCGAGACCCAGACCCTGTAGTGTTCTTTGAACCCAAACGAATCTACAGAGCGTTTAGAGAAGAAGTTCCGGAGGATGAATACACAGTACCAATTGGCAAAGCTCGCATGGTTTGCGAAGGCGACGAGCTAACCATGGTCACATGGGGCGCTTCAGTGATTCAGTGCATGAATGCGATTGAAGCGAGCGGACGTTCAATTGAACTCATTGATCTCAGAACGATTCAACCGTTCGATATGGATGCAGTTGCAGCATCTGTTCAGAAAACTGGACGATGCGTAATCGTGCATGAAGCACCAAAAACATGTGGCCTTGGTGCTGAGATTGCAACAGGCATCATGGAACACTGCTTCCTACATCTTGAAGCACCTGTGCAACGCGTTTGTGGTTTTGACACCATCATGCCGTACTACAAGCTAGAACTTGAATACCTTCCTGATGCAGAACGCATTGGTAAAGCAATTACAGAAACAATGGCGTACTGATTCATGGCAACGAAACAACCTGATGACAAATCGTATTTCATCCTCCCTGACCTTGGGGAAGGTGTGCATGAAGCAGAACTTATCAAATGGCGAGTTGCAGTCGGAGAGACCGTTCAAGAGCACCAAACACTCGCTGAGATGGAAACAGATAAAGCCCTCGTTGAAGTTCCAAGCCCTTGGACAGGCGTGATTCAATCACTCAACGGCAACGAAGGTGACATCATCAATGTGGGTTCAATCCTCGTTAATTACAACTTAGGTGATGAAGATACTGCTCCAAAAGAAGTCAGCATGGATGATGCACCACCAGACACTGGTTGTGTAGTGGGTGCTGTCGATGACAGCATGAGCGTCCCTGCAAGCTTTGCGAGGAGTGCTCCGCAAGAAGAGCAGACTGATGGTCAAAAATCACTTGCTACGCCTGCCGTACGCAAAATTGCGCGAGATTTGAATGTTGAAATCGATTTAGTCAGCGGAACTGGTCGTGGCGGCCGCGTTACTGCTTCAGATGTTGAAGCATTTGCACATGGTGGCATAACTGCACCTGCTGTTGAGGCGAAGCCAGTTCAAGATGCACCAATCACAAAAGCGCCTGGACAAAAGTCAGAAGTTATTGCAACTCGCGTAAGTGTTCCTCAGGAAGGCGTTATGGAACGAATTCCATTCAGAGGCATCAGACGCAAAATCGCTGAAGCAATGACGCACAGCTTGCATACTGCAGCACACTTCCAAGTGATTGATGAAGCGGACGTCACAAAGTTAAATCAGCGTAGGCAAGCACTCAGTGATTTCGTTGGTCGCAAGTTTAGTTTGCTTCCATTTGTCATGTCCGCTGTCACAAAGGCACTCAAGAAGCATCCTTCGCTCAACTCAACTGTCGATGACTTTGTGGAAGAGATTCTTCTTCACAGTCATGTCAACCTTGGTTGTGCTGTAGATACAGACAATGGTTTAATGGTGCCCGTCATCAAGAATGCAGAAGGGCTTAGCCCAGTACAACTTGCTGAGGAAACGACGAGGCTTGCCAATGCTTGCCGTGACCGTTCAATTGCTCGCGAAGAACTATCGGGCGGTACATTTACTATTTCAAACGTTGGGAGTCATGGTGGCATGTTCTCAACTCCAATTATTAACTACCCAGAAGTTGGCATCCTCGGTGTGGGGCGTGCAAAAGAACGGGTACTCACAAAAGATGGTGCGTTTTATGCGGGGTTCGTGCTTCCACTCTCATTAAGTTGTGACCACCGAGTTGTCGATGGTGCTGAAGGCGCCCGATTCCTGAGAACCATCTGTGAAATCCTAGAAAACCCTGAAGAATTGATTCCAACAATATGACAACTGAGCAACTTCTAATTACCGCTGATGTTTTGAGCAGCAAAATCAAAGAGCGATCCGCGACGATTGGTGTCGTTGGCATGGGTTATGTAGGCTTGCCGCTTGCAGTTGCGGTGTTTGAAGAAAAATATTCCGTCATCGGTTTTGATGTCGACCCTTCAAAAATTGAAGCACTTCAAACTGGGACGCCTTATCTCAAACACTTGGGCGATGACTTTGCAGCAGCGATGGCTAATTCGAAGCGATTTGTCGCGACTGACTCTGTTGATGCGCTTGCTGATGCTGACATCATTTCGTTATGCGTGCCTACCCCTCTTGGCAAACACAATGAGCCAGACTTGTCCTATGTGCTAGACAGCACGCGTTCCATTGCAAAGATTTTGCGAAAGGGGCAACTTGTTGTCCTTGAATCAACCACATACCCTGGGACTACGCGTGATGAAATGTTGCCAATTCTTGAAGAGAGTGGGCTCAAGCATGGCGAAGATTTCTTTTTAGCGTACTCGCCTGAGAGGGAGGATCCGGGACGCAAAACTGAAACTACGCAGTCCATACCAAAACTTGTTGGCGGCATAGACAAAATCAGTGGGGACCTAGCATACGCGTTTTATAGCAACGTCATTCAGCGTGTTCACCTTGTGTCATCTGCTGAAGTTGCAGAGTCTGCAAAACTACTTGAAAATATTTACAGAGCAGTCAACATCGCACTTGTCAATGAAATGAAGCTCATCTTAGAGCGACTCAACATTGACGTATGGGAAGTCATTGAAGCTGCTTCAACAAAACCATTTGGCTTCCAAGCGTTCTATCCAGGTCCTGGTCTTGGCGGTCACTGCATTCCAATCGACCCCTTCTACCTCACATGGAAAGCAAAAGAAGTTGGTATGCCAACACGTTTTATTGAACTTGCGGGTGAAGTTAACCAAAAGATGCCTGAAGTCGTTGTAAATCGCGTTGCAAATGCGCTCAATGATGATGAAAAGTCCCTGAGCGCCGCTTCAGTTCTCGTTGTTGGCGTTGCATACAAGCCTGACGTTGATGATATTCGAGAGACGCCTGCAGCGCACCTAATTGAGATGATGCAAGCAAAAGGTGCTCATGTCAGTTATCACGATCCTCATGTTCCTGATTTTCCAACCATGCGTGCACACAATATCACCCTTTCTTCAGTTGAACTATCTGAAGAGTCAGTTAATTCTTACGACGCAGTTATTATTGCAACAGACCATTCATGTATTGATTGGGATACCATTGCAATGAATGCGCAAATTGTTATTGATACTCGCAATGCGCTTTCAAAATGCTCTGAAATTAGGGCTCGATATATCAAAGCATGACTTGGAACTGGACTCTACTTGACGCTGGGCGATTTAAACTCGATGGCGGAAGCATGTTTGGCGTTGTTCCGAAAGGTTTGTGGAGTAAATTTTGCACACCTGATAAGCAAAACTGTTTGCCATACTGTTGCAATTGCATTCTCCTAGAAAAAGAGGGTAGGCGAATTCTCATTGAGAGTGGTTTTGGTGACGGTTGGAGTGCGAAAGAAAAACAAATGTATGGAATGAATGAGGATACGATTTTATCTGCTCTCTGTAATGCAGGCATTGAGCCAGAAACAATCGAAACGCTCATCCTTTCCCATCTGCATTTTGATCATGCAGCTGGTGCGACTCTGTTGCCAAATGCAACTGTCGTTGTGCAAAAACAAGAGTGGGAAGACGCTCTTGCCAACAGGTCAACCATGAGCAAAACGTATCTACCGCGAGTCCTTGAATCAATCAAAGATCGTGTAGAACTTGTTGAAGGGCAAACGACTTACACTGACGGAATAAAACTATCTCCTCGCATTGGTCACACTTGGGGAATTCAATCGGTTGAAGTTGAAACAAATGCTGGCACGCTCTGTTTTGCTAGTGATTTAATGCCGGACCGCCATCATGTTGGGCTTGCATTTAGCATGGGATACGACATGCTCCCATGGGATAACAAGTTGACTAAGCAGGCCTTCCTTGAGGAGGCATTTGCAAATAACTGGACTCTTGTTTTATCTCATGACATCACGCACCCAGTGATAACTGTTGTAAAAGATGAAAAAATGCAGTTTGCGTTAGAACCAGTTACTGATTTTTCAAGAACTTAATAATCGTCGACGCGACGTATCGAATTTGTTCTTCTTCAAGTTCTGGATAAATTGGAAGAGCAAGTGTTTCAAGTGCCGCACGCTCAGTGTGAGGTAATTCGCCTTCTTTACAACCAAGATCTGCAAAGCATTCTTGCATGTGAAGTGGGACTGGATAATAGATATCTGTTCCAATGCCTTGCTCAGCGAGGTGATCCTTAAGTCCATCTCGATGACCACCGAGTACTCTTAAAATATACTGATTCCATACATGCCTTGCAGGTGTTTCTTGATATTGTGGTGTGACGATCATCTCGCCGTCGACTTCTTCAAACAATTCACTGTAGAGTTGTGCGTTCGCTGCTCGACCCGTATGCCAATTTTCAAGATATTTCAGTTTTACAGATAGCACTGCCGCCTGCAAAGCATCAAGTCGACTATTAATACCAACTTCACTGTGATAGTATCGCCGCTCGCCTCCATGTACTCGAAGCTTAGCAAGTCTATCTGCGATTTGATCGTCGTTTGTTGTCACCATGCCGCCATCGCCAAAGCCACCAAGATTTTTTGTAGGATAGAAACTAAAGCATCCTACTGCGCCTCGAGTGCCTGCCATTGCTCCAGTAGCGTCTTTTGCGCCAATTGCTTGTGCCGCATCTTCAATCATTGGGACTTGTAACTTATTACACGCTTTTAACAATCCATCCATATCCACGGTTTGCCCATAAAGATGAACTGGCATGACTGCCTTTAAATTTAAGCATTTACTTGCGGCTTTTTCGATTGAATCTGGTGTTACATTGAAGGTTACAGGATCGATATCAGCCCATACAGGTATAGCGCCAATTCTAGAAATTGCTCCTGCAGTTGCAAAAAATGTGTAACTTGGACAAATCACTTCATCATTAGTTTTTACATCAAGAGCCATTAAGGCAAGTAGCAATGCATCACTACCGGATGCGCAACCTATTGCATGTTTTGCACCTGTATATTTAACGATTTGCTCTTCTAACTTTTGTACCTTAGGTCCTAAGATAAAATATTGACTATCGCATATATCTAAAATGAGCGGTTCTATTTCATTTTTTAATGATTCATATTGAAGTCTCAAATCAAGTAATGGGACTTGTGTTTTTGTTTGCATCAGTTCTCCTGAGTAGCGGTCTTATACTTATACCTAATCAGATATATTTTCAAGTCTTGCGTGATTGGCTCTTGTTTTAACTGCCTTAAAAAGCTCGATTAACAAAGCGATACAAACTCCAAGCATAGTGCCTACTAATAGGCCAGCAAAATTGTAAAAGTACATCGATCTCGCTTGAATATATTGAATTTTAGGTTCGCCAAAAAGGGTTGTTGGTCTTGAACTCAAAAGCGACTTCTGAATCCATACGTGTAATTCTCCATTATTTTCTAGAGAATAAAACGAATCTGGCATATTTTCATTGTATGTTTGATCTTCGAGGGTTCCAGCCAACTCGATAAGTTCGTTTTTAAAGTTGTTAATTTTTTCATTATGATAAATTTGTAAATCAAGTACTGCTTTGTGAATAACCTCTTTCATTCTTTGTGATGTATTTTCAGAAACAAATTTAAAGGTCGCAATTTGAGATGAAGAGGGTGTTTTGAGTTGAAGTGAAGGAAGTTTGGATTTTTGCGAATCACTATCAAGAGAATGAGCACTTGCTTGAAATTGAATAGGTACAAACACCTCATTTAAAAGCGAAAGAGATTCTTTTGGTTGCATAACTAGTAAACCTCCTACTGTCCCCGTATGGATTGTTGTTTCTACAACTTGTTTACTGTTTTCATTTTGGCGCCATAAAACTATTGAAAACAATAGGCACACTAGCGCGGAAGCGAGCACCATGTACTTACGTTTGTAAACCGTCGCAAAGAGTTCAATTAAATCTAACTCAACTTCGTGATTGTATTGGTTGGTTGATTTATTCATATTGTTTCAGTTGTGCCTTCTTTTTATTGGATTTACTACAAAAAAACTGGTTGACTATTCTGTAGCAGGTAATGTTTGCATGCCTTCCAAAATCGACTCATTGGTATGGATTAACACTTCTCCAGTTTTGGAATTTGCATATAAATCTGATGGGTTATATTCAGGTACAAGTTGGAATAGGGCATCTAACATTTTCTTAATATCGCGGAGTTCAATTGCGACTTCCATCTTGTCTATCAGCAACAATGTAGTTGTAGAAGCGGGTTTTTCTTCTTGAGATTCTCTAATCTTGCTGTGTTCTGTAGGAGAAAGTGCTCCAGAGATTGAAAGTTCTTCATACATTTTTTCTCCAGGTCTTAACCCTGTGAATTTAATCTCTATATCTCCGTTGGGGTGCTCAGTATCACAAACTGATAGGCCCGCAAATTCAATCATTCTTTTTGCTAAATCAACAATTCGAACTGGGCTTCCCATATCTAAAACGAAAATCTCTGCGTTTTTTGCCATCGCCCCAGCCTGCATCACCAACTGTGATGCTTCTGGAATTGACATAAAAAATCTAGTCATGTCAGGGTGAGTAATAGTTACTGGTCCTCCACATTTTATCTGTTCTCTAAATGTTGGAACGACAGATCCAGATGAGCCTAGAACATTGCCAAATCGAACAATACATGTGTTTAAGCCCGAATTGTTAATTGCAATGGATTGTGCGACTAACTCTGCAACCCTTTTTGATGCCCCCATCAAGTTTGTAGGTCTAACCGCTTTGTCAGTGCTGACCATAACAAATGATTTGACGCCTGTATCAGCACAAACTTCTGCAACCCTTCTGGTGCCTATGACATTATTATTCATGCCCTCAATTGGATTTGCTTCAACCATCGGTACATGTTTATATGCAGCTGCATGAAAAACCGATGTCACTGAATACTCTCTTATGACTTCCTCTAATCGCTTCTTATCAAGAACTGAACCTAGGATTGAAATTATGTTTACCTTAGAGCCTAACTGAGATTTTCGACTGAGTAGCTCTTGTTCAATGTAAAACAGCGCACTCTCTGATATCTCAAACAATACTATTTCACATGGCTTTCTAGCAATAATTTGTCTACAAAGTTCAGAGCCAATTGACCCACCCGCTCCAGTAACCATGACAGATTTTTCAGTAACGCAGTACCGAGCTAAGTCTTCATTTGCTCTCATGGTTGGTCTTGACATTAAATCTTCGAATGACAGATTGTGTAAATCACTTACACTTGCTTTGCCTGATACTAATTCGATCAAACTTGGTGTAGTTTTTATGACAACATTAAATTGTTGAAGATAGTTGATAATCTCAGAACGATTATTTTGATCGATTGAGGGCATTGCAAGTAACACAACCTGAATCTTCTTGCTTTCAATAAGTGTTTTAATTTTATCTCTTGAAAAAACCCTTAAGCCGTGAATTGTTTTGCCCTGTTGTTCAGAATCATCATCGATGAATGCTTTTGCGGAATACTGACCGCCGTATCTTGTAGCGGCAAAGAGTTGGCTGCCACCTGAACCTGCTCCATAAATAACTGCTGGAATTCGATTTCTGTTTGCTCTTCGCTCAAAGCACCATCTTACAAAAAGCCTTGTGCTGGCTGAACCAACACTCAACATCAATGCAAAGAGGACAAATACCCTACGGGGGAAGCCGACCCGTTCGCCATAGACCGAGGCTAGAGCAATTGAAGCAACTAGACCTGATACGATAAGACTGCTCACGATCACCTGAACAAAGAATCTTGCTCCCGCAAATCTAAGCACTGCTCGATATAAACCAAAAAAATAAAACAAACAAACAGTGATGACGCTTGAAACGGGCAGTAACCACCAAAAGCGTTCTGCGGCACCTGTATTAAACACTTGTGCTAAAAACCAGTATGAAATCCATAGCGTAGTCGCAGCAACAGTTGCATCAACACAAATAGCAATACAAAATTTCGTTCTTTTATGAAGTCTTTCAAGCATGACTTTTCTGCTTCTCTAAAGCATGTAGTTTCCCCGAGTTATACTTCAAAATCAAGCATGTATTACGTCTATTTCTTCCATAATCAATGATATTGAGTGTTCCATGCCCGGATGTACAGGTAATGCCATCGTAACTTTTCCTAATTTATGTGCAATTGAAAGTTCAATAGGCGTTTCAAAAGGTGCTTCAACAAAGGCTGTCTCTTTGTAAATCTCTGGACAAGGGCCAATTGAAGCATTAACACCTAGAGCATTTAGTTAAACAATAAAATCGTTGCGGTTCGATTCTGTATCTAAAATCACTGAAAGTCTATAGTAAGCGTGTGAGACATCTGGCGGAGTTGAAGGGATATAACACCCTTCAACTTCTTGTAAAAATGAGGCGAACATCTCTGAATTTTGTTTTCGTTGGTAAACCCAATCGTCTACTTTCTGCAACTGAACCAATCCAATTGCTGCTTGCATTTCAGTCATTCTGGCATTGGTGCCAAACCTAGTTTGAAGCCAGCGAAAACCAGGTGGATGGTTGTCTGATAGGGTCATTTGCCTATCTCGACCATGATCTCTAAGTGACCACGCAATATCTCTGATTTTTGAATCATTGGTTGTAATCATTCCACCCTCACCACCAGTTGACATTATTTTATCTTGGCAAAATGAAAATGCTGCCACATGACCAATACTGCCTACCCTTTGCCCATGATAAGTTGCACCATGAGATTGAGCACAGTCTTCTATGACTATTAGTCCTTTAGCATTTGCAAGTTCCATAATATCATTCATGTCTGCTGGCCAACCCCCTAAATGAACAACAAGGATGCCCTTGGTTTTATCTGTGAGAACTTCTCGGATTGTCTCTGCAGTTAAGTTCCCAGACTCATAATCTACATCTGCAAAAACTGGTATACCCCCTACAGCCACTACTGCTGCTGCAGATGCTAAAAAAGAGCGAGGAGTCACTACGACCTCATCTCCATGCTGAATTCCTGCCGCTTTTAAAGCAATTTCGAGAGCTTGGGTCCCATTAAAAACTGAAAGTCCATGCTTTGCGCCTACCCATTGTGCGAATAACTCTTCAAACTCAATGCATTTTCCCCCTCCCCAGTAGTTTGGCTTGCCGGAATGAAGCACTTCTCGAACTGCTTCGATTTCATCCTCAGCATAACAAGGCCAATGAGCAATCTTTATAGGTACTTGTGCCATGAATATTGTTTTGATTATAGTGCATTAGTACTCTGACTAGATTTCAAACGGAGTAAAATGCGCCTTGTAGACCCTTTCCTCATATATATTTCCAATGACAAATCCGTCTGTAATTTTTACTGCTAACCGTGCTTATGCGCTATCCAATTCAAGAACGCGGATCATGGAGCACTTTCTGGAAAATGGGTATGACGTCATCATCGCTACCAAAGAAGATTCAATATGTCAGCAGTTATGCGAAAAGGGAATGAAGCACGAGCTCGTTGAGTTTAATCGTGGCGGATTGTCTCCAATTGCTGACTTCAAAGCATTTTTGTCATTAAAAAACATTGTTCGCAAATGGAAACCCGTTCTTATGCACAACTTCCATGCCAAGCCAGTAATGATGGGGACCATTTCTAGTAAAAATGCTTTAGGTGATAACATTGTTGTAGCAAACACAATTACTGGCTTAGGACATGCTTTTGTTAAGGGTGGATTTCAATCTAAAATTGCCGGAGCAGGCTACAAAATGGCAATGCCAAAATCTGATTGCACAATCTTTCAAAATCGCGATGACATGCAATTATTTTTGGAGCATAAGTGGGTAAGTCCGGACAAATCTAAACTTATCATAGGATCAGGTGTTGAACTTAGTGAGTTTACAAGAACTAGTCCAAAAGATAATAACTCTAGTGATATTAATATTGTTATGGCTGGGCGATTACTTAACCAAAAGGGTATTGGTGAGTTTGTAGAGATCGCGACAAGAATTACCGCAAAATACCCCCACGCGAAATTCTTGCTTGCTGGAGAATATGATCCGATACACCCGGACTCGATTGAACTCGACTGGATTCAAAATCAATCAGCAATCCAATATGTTGGGCAACTTCCAGACATGCGTTCTTTTTATGAGTCTGCCGACATT
>JAYZCQ010000057.1:0-6441 GCA_036338245.1 Planctomycetota bacterium | reverse complement strand
CTTGTTGCGCTTGGTGGAACTTCAATGACATTTCGTTCAGTGCGCTGCAAATCTGTGAGCGTCTCGATAAACGACTTGAGGTGTTCAGGCGTTGTTCCACAACAACCGCCAACAATGTCAATATCATATTTCTGCACAAACTGCTTCATCTGTGCGCCGTATGCGTGTGGCGACAATGGGAAGCTCGCTCTGCCATCAAAAAGTTCAGGCAATCCAGCGTTTGGAACGACTGAAATATGCCTATTCCAGTGTTCACAAAGCCAAGCCAAATGTGGCTCCATCAGTTCTGGACCAGTTGCACAATTAAGCCCCAGTGAAAGAATTGGGAACGGCTTGAGTGCATGAACGACTGTTTGAACGTCGCTTCCAACTAGCATCGTGCCAGTTGTCTCAATCGTAATGCTGACCATGATCGGGATGTCATCTGCGGTTTTACCACTTGATTGAAGGGCATGCAAGCAAGCATTGATTGCACATTTCACTTGCAAAATGTCTTGGCATGTTTCAATGAGAAAGGCATCAACGCCGCCCTGAATGAGCCCTCTTGCTTGTTCTTCGTAAGACACGAACATCTCATCCCACGTCGTCTGACCAAGAGAAATCAGTTTTGTACCTGGCCCTATTGAACCAAGCACGTACCGATCACCCTCAATCTGATCGCATGCTTTCCTAGCAATAACTGCTGACTGCACATTAAGGTCATAAGCCCATGTTGACGCCTCATCATCAAATTCGGATAACACGAGTTTATTTGCGCCAAATGTATTCGTTTCAATCGCGTCAACACCCACTTCTAAAAATGAAGCATGAATCTGTTCAATAAGTTCGGGGCGAGTCTTTGATAGGATGTCCGTGCAATTCTCGCGCCCAAGGTAATCATGCTCTACGTCTAACTCAATAGACTGAACTGCTGTACCCATGGCACCATCGATGACGAAGGTGCCTCTTGAAATTGCTTCTTTAATATTCATCAGTAGAGTGAAGTTGCGTATTATAAGTACAATGTAAATATGCATCTCGTTTTACTGAGCTCGATTGCACTAAGTTTGTTGTTTCCCGCACATGAACAACCAAGTTTCACATCAGCTCCTGAAATACCAACTCCGGAGACCATTCTAGAACGCGCCATTCAATCGATTGGTGGCAAACGAGCTATTGATTCAATGGAATCATTTGATATGCACGGTGTCATGAGGTTGCCAAACAATAAGCCAGTCATTGAGATAGAACTCGCTTCAGCAAAAGGCGGCAAGGTTCTTGGCATGATGTCATTTATTGGACTTGGGCAGACCCGCTTTGGCTCGGATGGCATTATCTCTTGGGAGCAAACTTTTGAAGCAGATGGATCGATTCACTGGAGTCTTATTGGACAACAAACTCTCTCTCAAAAAGTCAAACAAATCAATTGGCTTGAGTGGTTCACGACATTACCACAATATTTAGATTCCATGAAAGTCCTGAAACAGGCCGAATTCGATGGCGAATTGTGCTGGGAAATTGAATACACAACTCACGCAAACGCAACCCGCTCCGCCTTTTTTTCTTGCGACACTTTCAAACCCCGAGGCAGGCGCTCACATGAACAGACGTCCTCCGGACTTTCTCAAGTCGATGTTGCATTTAGAAACTGGGGATCTGTTGACAAACTCCTCTTGTTTAAAGAAGTTGCATTTATCCGCAATAATCAAGAGGTGACATTAACAATCGATTTCATCGAGATTGATGAAGTCCCCCCAGCACTTTTCAAACTACCGCACGAAGTTAGAGCACTCACCCCAGATCCATGAACGCAATCATAGAAGTCAATAACGTTTCAAAAACATACGGGGATACCAAAGCAGTCGCTGATTTGAGTTTGTCTATTCCATCAGGCGTGCTCTGTGGTTTTCTTGGCCCAAACGGCGCAGGCAAATCGACAACGATTCGAATGATGATGTCAATCATTCATCCTGATAGCGGGAACATTAAAGTACTCGGCACATCAGCCCTCGAAGCAAAGGACAATATTGGCTACCTTCCTGAGGAGCGTGGCGTTTACCGCAAGATGAGAGTTGGCACTTTCATTCAATACATCGCTAATTTAAAAGGCATTCGTGGACCTCAACTTAAACGAGATATTGACAGTTGGCTTGATCGTGTTGAGTTACCTGGAGTTAAAAAAAAGCGTTGCGAAGAACTCAGCAAGGGCATGCAACAAAAAGTTCAGTTTATAGCCTCAATCATTCATAACCCTAAACTCATCATCTTGGACGAACCCTTTTCGGGTCTTGATCCTCTCAATACGCAAACCATTGGTTCAATCATCCATGAACTGCATCAAGAAGGTAAAACCATCATCTTCTCAACACATGTCCTGCAACAAGCAGAAGAGATTTGCGACCGGATTGTCATGATTGACAAGGGGCACAAAGTTATCGATGACGATATTAACCTTGTCCATGAAGCCCACAATCCAAACCTCATTCAAGTTGTTCCTCTTGATTTAAATGTTGACTTCACCTCATTACCAGAAGTTGAACATCAAACATTAACTAAAGAGGAAGATTCATACAATCTAAAACTTTCTGCAGATGCTGATCCAGTCAAACTCATTCAAGCGATTGCAAATTCAACTCCTATCAAAGGTATTGAAATCGTAAAGCCGACACTCACCGAGATTTTTATCAATAAAGTCGCAGAAACTGAGGGTCACGATGCAGCCAAAGCAACGCGGGAGCAACTGACTCATGCGTAAAGTTTTTACAGTTGCTTGGAGAGAGTTTAGAGACACCGCAATGACCAAAGCGTTTATCTTTGGTGCCATCATCATGCCAGTCATCACCATTGGGTTGTTTGTCACGATTATTCCACTCCTTGACAGTGAAGATGAGCCATTAACAGGCGTAGTTGCAATCCAAGCGCCAGATGATGTTGCTGATGAAATCGAAGCGCTCATGCAAGATGCCGCACATCCTTTACAAGAGCAACTTGACCAACTTCCTGTCATTGTGACCAACGACCCAATCGCTAAGAACATGTTGCCACAAGCAACTGAAACAGATTTGGTCTATGAACGAATCCCGATGGACGCGGAGTTTGATGAGAAATCACTTGCAGAAGAAGGATACATTGCCTTTGTGTCGGTCCCAGAAACTTTGTTAACTCCAAAAAGTGGGGCAAACACACTTGAAATTACTGTCCCAACAAATCTGTCCGTTGACCATACAGACTTTCTAACTCGCAACACTGAAACAGCGGTCGTTAATGCAAGACTAAAAAGGCAAGGCCATCAACCAGATGCCATGCGAGATTTGCTTAAACGACCAAAAGCAATTGCAATGCGAATACAAGAAGATGGAAACGTTGAATCAGACAATGAGATTGCAAGGACAATTCTTCCCATTGCATTCATGATGCTTTTGTGGACAGCAGCATTCACAAGCGGCAACTATTTGCTAACTACGACAATTGAAGAGAAAAGCAATAAAGTCATCGAAGTCCTGTTAAGCGCGATTAGTCCTATGCAACTCCTGGGAGGAAAAATCATCGGACAAGCTGGGGTGAGCACTGTCATTCTTGCGATGTATGGTTCCGCTGCAATCATTGGTCTCCTAACATTTGCATTGTTTGACATTGTTTCAATCTCACAATTAATCTTGTTCATTGTCTACTTCATCATGGGCTACTTCATGATTGCAACAATGATGGTCGCAGTTGGCTCAGCCGTATCTGAACTGTCAGATGCTCAATCTCTCAAGGGTCCAATGATGATCATGCTCATGATTCCATTCTTCCTTTGGCCAATCATTACCGACCACCCCCACGGCACTGTCGCAATTGCTACGAGTTACATTCCACCCCTTACGCCGTTTATCATGATTATTCGTATGGCAACGACTACTGAACCCCTTATGCTTTGGGAGATATTACTCTCCATCGGCGTTGGTTACTTGGCCGTCATCGCCATGGTCTGGATGTCTGCAAGAATTTTCAGAATTGGAATACTCATGCAAGGCAAACCGCCAAATCTTTGGCAATTGTTGCTGTGGGTGAAGCGAAGTTAACTACTGAACTGCTTGAGTTGAGATATCATGCCAATATGGGAAACAAGATTTACTCCAGTGCAAGTGAAGCACTCGAAGGTATCGTTACTAATGACATGCTCGTTGGCGTTGGCGGTTTTGGGTTGTGTGGAATCCCGGAGCAGCTCATCATCGCGTTAAGGGACTCAGCTGTTACGAATCTAACATGCGTATCGAATAACGCAGGCATTGACGACTGGGGGCTTGGCTTGCTCTTACAAACTCGGCAGATTAGTAAAATGCTAAGTTCTTACGTTGGCGAAAATGCTGAGTTTGAACGTCAGTTTATGGCTGATGAACTCGAGATTGAGTTCTGCCCTCAAGGCACTCTCGCAGAACGGTTACGCGCTGGCGGTGCTGGTATCCCCGGCTTCTACACAAAGACTGGGGTTGGCACAGTAGTCGCTGAAAACAAAGAACTCAAAGAGTTTGAAGGTGAAACGTACGTCCTTGAACGGGGCATCGTGACTGACATTGCGCTTGTCAAAGCTTGGAAAGCGGACGAATCGGGCAACCTTATCTATCGAAAAACAGCTCGAAACTTCAATCCAATGATTGCCACTGCAGGGAGAATCACTGTCGTTGAAGTGGAAGAAATAGTGCCGGTAGGCACATTCGATCCAGATGATGTCCATACATCATCTATATATGTAGATAGAATCGTTAAAACGACCTCTGAGAAACGAATTGAACAACGGACAGTGGCCCCTTCCTGACTGCACGGGTCCGATAGTACAAAACTTTGCAAATTGCGTCATATAAATCAATAAGGTGCGTTGAACTGCTCTCGGCGGAGAGCCGAGAACAGGAGAAGTCTGCTCAAATCTCAAGGGAAGCGGCATTAGAGAAGGAATTATCATGAATTTAATACAGAAGTATCGTGTTCTAGCAATGACAACTGTGCTGATGGGTGCAGGCTTACTCACAACGAATGCACAAGGTCAAATGGAATACATGGCTGAAGCCATGCAACCTGAGTACTTTTCACGGGATCTCGTTGTATTCGCTGAAGGTCTTAATCTAGACGACACGCAAGAAGTCATTGTTGAAGCGATGTTCGACTCCTATGAAGACGACTTTGAATTAGGCTGGGCAAACACACAAGAACGTCTGAACACGATTGCAGATGAGATTCGAGAAAAGCAGCCAGCCACAAGCAGGGAAACGCTTGAGCCAGTCCTTAATGTGCTTGGCGACTGGCTAGAAGAAAAAAGAATGCTCGATGTTGGATTGCTAGAAAACGTCAACGCAATTCTCATCAATGACCAAAGAGCACTATGGCCAACGTTCATTCGTAAACTCTACCGAGAAAAACATATCTCGCGTGGCAGACTAAGCGGTGAATCAGTGGACCTCTTCCAGATTATTAGAGACAGCGCGCTCTCCCCTGCTGCAGAGTCAGCAATTGCAGCCAGTTTAGAAGAATACGATGTCGCACTTGATAGCGCGATGCGAAAGCGTGATGACATCCTTCGCGGTAATCCTAAGAAGCTCTTCGATGACATCCTCAACGGTAACGCTGGGCGCAATGAAGACATGGTTGATGAAATCATAAAAGCCAGGAAAAACGTAAGGGATATCAATGACCGGTACATTGAAATCATCAGTAGTTCATTAGCAGAAGGTGACAGTGAAGACTTTAGGCTTCGCTCTCTCAAACGAGGCTACCCTAGAATTTTCAGACGCACTCCAGCCGAGAGGCTCCTACGGCAAGCAGCTGAAAATCAAAACTACGGTGCTGATATTATTGTCCAAGTTTTGCAACTTGAGGGTGCATACCTTATTGAACTGGCTGAGATTAATCATCAAATATTGACGACGACTCGTTCGCACGAGCCTGAGATGCATAAGCATCGGGAAGTTGCTGGGCAGATTCGCAAAAATGGCGGCACTCCAGATAAGCTGGAGGACCCAACACGCGAGCTTTATAAAGAACGTGAAGAACTTGGTAATCGTTATATTGAAATGTTAAGAACGCTCCTTTCCGGCGAACAATTCTTAGAACTTGATGGCGCACGAAGATGGATACCACGTGACGAACTCCCTGGGATGCCAAGCCAAGGCGAGCCAAAAGCTGGCGCAAACCCAGAAGGGTTAGAACTAAACGCGGGTGGCGGCAGTTCAAAAAGTGGCAAATCCAACAAAGCTGACAATGAGCGTGATGGCATCGGCAAAGATGGTCGTGGCCGCGGCGGCCTTCGTGGCGGAGATTAATCTCTCACTCAACCCCTTGTTTACATTGAAGGACTAACTTTTTAAAAATGACTGAAGAACACACAACAAGCATCGTTACTGAACAGCAAAAAGATGCAAAGCAAGTGTGCGCAGACATGAGCTTAAAGTTTATCGAGATTGCTCCTGAAGTTGAACAGCACATCAT
>JAYZCQ010000056.1:0-6563 GCA_036338245.1 Planctomycetota bacterium | reverse complement strand
AGCATGTCTTCATCAACAAGAGATTCCCCGAATGTATCAAGCAGTTGAAGGGCGCCAACAGCATCTCCTTCTTCAATTTGAAGTGGCACGGTTCGTTTTGCAATTGTCCTGCGTTCAGGGAGAGAACGCGACCCAGACTGTTCCCAAACAGAATGGAGAAGGGCAAGTCTGAGACTATTACGTCCACTTCGCTGGAGCATGTCGTCTGCCCTGAGCAAATCACTTGTTGGTAGATTCTGACCGATGTTAATCACGGCTGCATCCCAATCGGAATCGTTAGGCCTTTGCAACTGCATTAATGACTTGAATGCATCTATTGATGCAGTCTGTTGAAGTGCCCTTAACGCGAGTTTGTAAAAATCGCTGTCGTGGGCAAACCCAATGAGTGGTTTTGCATAACCTGCTTCTGCAAATCCTTTTGCGACTGCCAATTGCAACTCTCGATTTTGACTATTCAAGAATTCGGCAAGTGCTCTTCGGCTTTCTTCAGTTCCAACCATTGCTTCGATTGTGAGCAACTCAGGCGTGCTGTTGTACTGGCGAACTTGGTTAGCGAGTTTGTAAAGCAAGCGTTTTCGTTCCGCTGATATGTTGTGTGTTTTTAGCAACTCAATCAATGCAAGAGCAGAAGCCGAATTCGGTTCTTTTGAAAGTTTGTCAATGATGACATCGAATGATCCGCTGTACGGGTGGCGTTGAAAGTACATTAACTCTGCATTTGCAATATCAACATTTGTCTCATCAGCTAGTGCAAGCGTGACAAACTCTTCAAGCCCTGAAAATTCGATTTCCGGTAATAATTTCGCAACTGCAAATCGAACACTTTCGTCGGAGTCGCTCAGTAAGTTGACAACGAGTTGAAGTTCATCAATTGTCGCTTCGTTATCTCTTAAGAGAATCGCGACACGCTCGATGCCAAATGTGCGAATCTCCGGGAGCGGGTCTGAAAGTACACCCGGCAATTTTTGATGCTGATGTTCCAGAGAAATAAGAGGCCAATACGTTTCGAATGTATCTAATACTCTCTTGCGAAAACCTTTAGTTTTATGCAGTACTGGCGGCACATTGATTACTGTTTTAGTTTCTGATTCAACCTTAAAAGGGAAATCAGAACCGTCAGTTTTTGTGACTTGTTGAGGTGATTCACAACTAGCTATCAAACTCAATGAGCAGAAGCAAAGCGCCAACACAATTTGATTCATCAATCGGAGGTACATATGGTCAACCAATGCTCATATTGTATTCGATTAAGCGTACTTGGACTGTTGTGATTCCCTTTTCTGAGAACTCATATTGAAGTACAATACGCCTTCCTTATGGAACAAGCACATGGATAATTGGCAAGACGCAGAACAACATGTTGACAAAGCACTTGAGTTGTATGAACGGGGGCGCTGGGCAGAAGCAGAGCATGAACTTCGGCAAGCTCTTGAGATTGACCCAGATCAAGGAGATTGGCATTTCAACTTAGGCCTTACGCTTGAAAGAACAGGAAGAGATGCTGAAGCACTCGCTTGTTTTGAACAAGCGGCTCGTCTACTTCCAGATGCCGTCGACCCTAAACTTGCTGTTGGTGCAACATGCCTAAGACTTGCTAGATTTAACGAGGCTGAAAAGTGTTTGGAACTCGCCTTGACGATGAAACAATCGATGGAACAAGCGTGGGCAATGCTCATTGATGCCCAATCCGCACTCGGCAAGTTTGATGAAGCAGAGACTTCTTTTTATCTTGCCCAAGATGCGTTGCGAGACCAATCAGCATCTGTGCTTGTTGCAATGAGTTGTAGTTTGTCAGCACAAGGCAAGTTAGAGAGAGCAATTTGGTGTGCAAGAGAAGCAATTAAGATTGATTCTTCAGTTGTTGGCGCTCGCCTGCAACTTGCAAATGCACTCGTAGCCTCTGGCCAAGGCCAACAAGCGTCACAAATTTTGCTTCAAGAATTGCGTGAAGATCCAGGGAATGTTCAAGCGCTACTTTTACACGCAGATGTGCTCGCTGGAACAGGCAGAACTTCTGAAGCAATCATCAAACTCCACAGGGTATTAGAGTTAGAGCCAGCAAACATCGAAGCGCATATCCGTGCGGGCAATATCGCAATTGAGTCTAAGCGGTGGGAAGAAGCATTCATCGCATGGGGGCTTGTCAGAAGATTGCATCCTTCACACCCAACTGCAAGTTTGCATCTCGCCCAATCGCTTCTAGCAATGCATCGGTTTGAAGCAGCAAGGCCACTTCTTCAAGAATATACAGAGTCACTTGGTGAATCAACGTCAGTTGAACATAAGTTACAAGTCGCAGAGTTTTTGTTAACGTCTGGGGACTCCGCTGACGCAATGCAATTGCTTGAGCCACTTGCAGTGACGGGCGGAACCGATGGCACATCGCTCGATATTCTTAGGTTGCTTGCAATTGCTTATTTTGCAGAAAATAAGATTGATGAGGGGATTGCGACAAGCAGGAAGGTACTGAGGCATGATGAACGATGTCTTGCATCGATTCATAACCTTGCACTTGCTTCAATCAAAAACAAACGCTATCGATTGGCATGGGGCTGGGTCAACAAAGGACTTTCAATTGACCCTTACGATGAAGAACTTCGCAGACTTCGTTCGAAACTGATTTGGAAGTGGATTGGGCAATCAATTCGCAAACTGATATTCAGAGCGAATTAATCCTGTGGGTCAAACTAAAGAGCGTTGGAATTGTTTAGAGTGTGCCTGAAGTGAATGGCAATAGCGCCATGTATCGAGCACGTTTCACAGCTTGTGCAACCATTCGTTGCTGCTTAGCAGTCGTACCGAGTCGTTTACGTGAGTAAATTTTACCGTTCGGTGTCATCAATCGACGCAAATCATCTACTGATTTGTAGTCAATGTAT
The DNA here is from genome assembly GCA_036338245.1 of Planctomycetota bacterium. Lineage (GTDB taxonomy): Bacteria > Planctomycetota > Phycisphaerae > Phycisphaerales > SM1A02. The sequence continues at coordinate 3,684 of JAYZCQ010000056.1, read as the reverse complement.
TGCTTGTCATCTTTGTCAGTCTTAATGTAAGACTTTGAAGGGTTTCTGCCGTAGTCGCCTGCCATAGGTAAGTCCTTTCGTCGCGGATACAAAATGTAGCCCTAGCATGTACATCACTAGAGCGACGATAAGCGGAATATCCTAACAGAGTGTCCATTTTAAGGCAAGTGAAGGCTTTTCTCATGTATGCTTTCTGTATGGCTCCAATCATCGGAATCACGGCTGACATCATTGAAAACAAGCACTGCGTAGGAATTGCGTACAGCAATGCAATCCAAAGAGCAGGCGGGACGCCACTCGTGTTACCGCCTGTTCTCGGTTGTGAGGATGCTTATATTGAACGTTGTGATGGCTTTGTCTTCTCAGGTGGAGATGACCCAATCATGGAAGTGTTCGGTGAACAAACACACCCTAAAGCGACAAAGGTGCATGAACAAAGACAGGCATTTGAATTATCGCTGTTAGCAAAACTGCAACTCGTCCCAGATGCGCCAGTCTTTGGTGTTTGCTTAGGAATGCAATATCTCGGTCTTCAAGCAGGGGCAACCCTCATTCAGCACCTCGATGATGAAATGCTAAACAGGCATAAAAAGGGTGAGCACAAGATTACTAGCGAATTTGGAAATGGTGTGGTTCATACGCACCACCATCAAGCGCTCGCTGATGCAGGTTCGCTTGAAGTAATTGCAAGGAGTGAAGACGGACTCATTGAAGGCATCGCAGATAAACAAAAGCCATGGTACATCGGTGTTCAGTGGCATCCAGAGCGGACCGAACATTCAATTTTAGGTCAAGCTATCTTCAACGATTTTGTTGCAGCTGCGACTTAGGTACTATACCCATTACATGGTATTTCCTTCACCCCTACAAGAAGAGTTAGAGTCCTATCAGATATCACTTCCTGATGTTGATGGTGGCGCTGAGCGTAGCGGGGCAGCAGAAGGCAGCCACCAAGAAGCACTACTCGCTGAATTTTTGCCATGGGGAGAAACTGGAAGTATCGTTCTTGCAACTGCAGGAATTGTCGAATTGGAATACGCATCAATTCAGAAGGGAAGTTGTGTGTTCGATGCGTGTTGCCGCGGCGTAATAGAAATCACCGGGGATGACCGCATAGAGTTCATGAATCGGATATCTACGCAGCAGTTTGAAAATCTTAACATTGGCGATTCAACAATCGCATTCGTCGCAGATAGAAAAGGAAAGATTGTCGGCGACGTAATTGTCCACATTCAAGAGACTCGACTTCTCATTGATGTTGATATCCATGCAGTCGAAGATTTGTTAAGTCATTTTGATGAATACATCGTGATGGAAGATGTAGCAGTGAAAGATTGCACTCAATCAACACATTGGTTGTGGTGCTTAGGCCCAGATGCTACTGACATAACTGTCTCATGTGGTCAGTTGATGACGCTTCCTAAAGCGTTCCTTGGTGTTCAAGGTAAAAGCATCTTGCTAGAAAGTGAAGAAGTTGTTTCTTGTTGGAAGTCGCTTATTGACCAGGGTATTAGACCGGTCGGATGGTACGCGCTAAACATGTCAAGAGTTGAACTAGGCGCTGCAATGTTCTTGATTGATTTTGACCAGTCAAACTTACCACATGAAACGAGTCTCATCTCATCTCGCGTACGTTTTGACAAGGGGTGCTATCTCGGGCAAGAAATTGTTGCTCGGATGGAAAGTTTGGGAAAACCAAAGCAAAAACTAGTGCAACTCCAAATCGAGGATGATGAAGCGCTTCCAATCGCTGGGGCGCAGTTGTGGAAAGACGAAACAGGTAGTGGAACGCCAATTGGTGTTGTCACTTCAAGTACGCTGAGTCCCTTGCGAAGTGGCAAAAGTGCTGTCATCGCACTTGTTGTAAAAAGTTGCTTTGCTGAGGGAACAGACTTGTATGTTTACATCGGTTCAGAAATATATAAGGCAGTGGTTAAACCGCTCATTAATTCACTTTCGGATATAAGTCATGAGTAGCACTTCGTTTATTGAAATTACAGAGATGGGACCACGAGATGGTTTGCAAAACATCTCCACAATAATTCCTTCTGAAGATAAAGTGACATTGATTGAATTGTTGTCTAACTGTGGGCTCAAACGAATCGAAGCAACTGCCTTTGTCCATCCGAAATGGGTTCCTCAACTCAGTGATGCTGAAGAAGTGCTAGGTGCAATCAACAGGAAAGAAGGCGTTCAATACACTGCACTTGTGCCAAACATTCAAGGTTGGGAGCGGTCGCTGTCAACTTCAATTGATGAGATTGGCGTGCTTACTGCGGCTAGCGATGCATTTTGTGAAAAAAACCTCAACACTACAGTGGAAGGTTCATTACAAAAGTTAAAGCCTTTAGTTGGACTAGCTCATGAGAATAATCAGCGTGTTAGATGCTACATCAGTTGCGCTGTTAGGTGCCCTTTTAGTGGTCCTGCAGAGCCTGCCTGCTTAAGAGATTTAACGGAAACGCTCAATGACTTTGGTATTGATGACATTGATTTTGGCGACACAATCGGTGTGGCAGAACCAGGGGACATCCTTCGATTGCTCGATGCAGTCGATGGGTTACTTGAACCAAACGATCTCACATTGCACTTGCACAATACGAATGGCAAGGCAATTAATTGCGCCAAGGTTGCAATCGAAAATGGAGTTAGGCGGTTTGACGCTTCAGTTGGCGGCCTCGGCGGGTGTCCTTATGCGCCTGGTGCCGAAGGCAATGTTTCTACCGAGTCACTCCATCAATTGGCGACTGACATGGGTTTTGAGACAGGTATTTGCTTAGAGAAACTAATGGAAGTCAAAAAGTTTATCCTTCTAAAGATGAATTGCACTTAAACCGCAAACTCACATAGAGATTCTGCCAATTCAAATTCGCCGGATATTGTTTTTATTGAATGGACGTTTACGGTTCTATTTTCATCATCGAGAATTACAGCTAATGGCTTGCTTGGAAATGCGTATCTCCCAAAACAGCCTGTGTTAATAATGATAACGTCATCTCGTACCCATACGCCTTTTCTATGTGTGTGGCCTGTGATGCACACTTTTGTGTTCGGGGAGTAACGCTTCAGAAAATTGTAAGTGAGCGTTGGAAAGTTGAACCAACTTTTCAAAATATGGAATACCGCAGGAACAGCTAAAGATGCCATTTTGAGTGTTGATGGCTTGTTTGCTTCGATGGAGTCTGTCCCAACCTGTTGTGAGACTTCAGCGATAAGTTCAAGGACTTCGTCAAGTGATGCAGGGACCTGTCGGTCGCTCACCATTTTTTTGATGTACTTACTTCTCCAACTCCATGGCGCAATCCCATCAAGGACTGCGTGGCCGTGCATGATGAGGACGCGGTCTTCAAATGCGTGCACATGATGTGTCTTGCTTATATCTGGATCGTGGTTTCCCGTGATAAGCACAACCTCAACTCCTGAGTTGGATGCAAGCGAAATCAATTCTTCTGTCAATGCAACTGATGGAGCTGACAATTTTACAGAAAGAGTTTCTGCGGTATCGCCATTTAATATCAAGGTGTCAATCTGATTGAACAGAGGTGTGAACATCTGCGGAGAGAGTGCACTTGAACTTGGTTTTGAAAAATGGATGTCAGATAGGGTGAGTGTTTTACTCATACAAACAATCAATCTTTTTGGTTCGGATTACCAATGGTAATCGAGTTTTTCCCTTGGCTTTTT
>JAYZCQ010000055.1:0-6083 GCA_036338245.1 Planctomycetota bacterium | reverse complement strand
CTTGTTTGAGCATTGCGTGCAAATGGCTTTGCATAGCGAGTATCGGCGTGCTGCTCATTTCTGTTGCAGATCGATTCATTGCTGTTCCATTGCTCAGTGTGCAATTGACGGCTTATGTGTTGCTTGGTGCGTTGGTCGCGGTTTCTGTAACGGCGTGGTTCAGCGTGAAGATTGACTCTATGGTTGCTGCAACGGAGTTAGATAGACGATTTGCATTGAAAGATCGAGTAGCAACTTCACTTACTGTGGAAGGGAGCCCATTTGCTGATGTCGTAGTACAAGACGCAATCGATTCCGTACGCAAGAGTGATGTTCAAAAAAAACTCAATCAAAAGTTTTCAATCCATGCGCCAAAATCATCGATTTGGTTATTTATATTGATTGCTTCAACTTTCATTGTGCAGAACACGGGGCAATGGAACCTCTTTAATGAGTCTAATATTGGAGCAACCTCAGATTTGCCAGACACGAATCAGATTGAGGAGTCAATCCAACAAATTGTTGCTCAAATCGAAGAAAGCCAATATGTCAGCGACAACCTTGAAAAAGAGTTGAACGAATTGCAACTGTTGAGCGAATCGCAAATGGATTCTGCTGAAGAATTCCAGCACGAAGCACTTCGAAAGATAACAGACCTTCAAAAGCGTCTTGATGATATGTTGAATTCAGAAGATTTACTGGCGTTAGAAAGTGTGCAAAACAGATTGAAACAACTTGAGTTGCCAAGAGATGAAGCAACACTACCGCTTGTTGCTGCACTGAAGAAAGGCGATTTTAATGACGCACAAGAAGAGTTTAAAAAGTTGGAAAATCAACTTCAATCTGATTCCATGACTGACGAAGAAAAGGAATCACTGAGAGAGGCTCTTGAAGAGTTGGCTAAACAGTTAGATACGCTTAGCGAAATGAATGACGAACTTGCTTCGGCGTTATCATCCGCAGGACTACAAGACTCTCTCGCAGATAACTTAGACGCAGCTAAGAAAGCTGTAGAACAATCTAAGACCCTAAACGAAGAACAAAAAAAGAAGCTGTTTGAAATGATTAAACAGCAACAGACAACGAAACAAATGTGTCAGCAGTTGTCATCAAATTGCAAAAAGTGCGTTAATGGACAAAGCTCTTCGGAAAGTGAATTGGGCAAGTTAAGCGAACTGCAAAAGTTTAAAACAGAAGCGGAGTTATCAAAAAGCAAATGCCAAGGCGCTGGTGCTGGGATGTGTTCTAAGCCTGTCGCGGGGATGGGTACGGGTAGACAAGGGCAAGGAGACGGTGGCGCTAACAATATTGAAGAAACAGAATTCGCAACTGTTGCCGAACGTGCGCCAGTCAATAGTGAAAGTGGTCCAATCATGGCGACGCAATTGTTCAATGGCGGTTTGTTAACTGCTGGCGAAAGTATCGCTGAATTGCGCGAGACTGTGTTGATTGCTAGGGAAGAAGCAGAGCAAGCAATCACTGAAGAGCAAGTGCCTCGTAAGTATCATGATTTGTTACGTCACTACTTTGGTCAGTTAGAGAAGTTGACAGAAACTGAAGGTGACAATTAAAACCATTTGGCGACTTTTCGGTTTAGCTTTCTGTTGCATGATTTCCGCGTGTATTCAGAGCGACGATAATCAGTTAACAGTGTATGTGTCCGCGGATGATTACGTAGCAAAGGAAGTGTTTGATTCTTTTACAGAGCAGACAGGCATCACCATCAATTGGGTTGGCGACACAGAATCTTCTAAGACTACTGCACTTGTTCAGCGGCTCATTCGTGAAAAACAAAATCCAGTAGCTGACGTGTTTTGGTCTTCCGACATCATGGGCGCGTTGGCATTGCAGTCCGCGGGAGTTCTAGAACCATGTCAAACAATTGTTACAAGTCAATGGTCTTCAACGCTTAAGGACAAGGGAATGCACTGGTTTGCATTTTCGCCCCGTGCAAGAGTCATCGCATTCAATCCTGAAAAAGATAACAAAAATGAATTGCAAACCGATTGGTGGTCATATGCTTCCGCATCATTTGCTGACCCTAGATTTGGAACGACTGGAACACACTTCGCAGCGATGTCAAAATTTGAAGACCGATTTCAACAATTCCAATCGAATCTAGAAGATTCGCCTATGCTTGGTGGTAATGCAGCAACGGTGCAGGCTGTGATTGATGGCAGGGCTCGGTTTGCTATGACTGATTCTGATGATGTCTTTGCCGCAAAAGCACGCGGGCATTCGATTGATTTCATTCTTCCAAGGCACGATGAATCTGAGGGGGGAGGAACACTCTATATTCCCAACGTTGTTTGTTTGATTCGCGGAGCAGATTTTAGGGAGGAAGCGGAAGCATTCATAAACTTCATGTTAAGTGATGAGACGTCACGAATTCTTGCTCGTTCTCATTCAAAGAACTTCCCCGTTCAAAAAAGTGTTCAGTCTGAGTTTCCAGAACTCTTGATGGTTGATCCAATGGTTGTTGAATGGAATGATGTTTTTGAAGTTAAAGAACAAGTCATTACACGATTAATGCAGTCAATCCAAACAAATCAGTAAACTATGGCTGTGATGGCTAAATGTATTGTTGAGAGTTGCGTTGCTTGAATTAGGAACCATAGGGACGACATTCGTTTGGAGCACATTAGTAAGCGTGCTTAGCATTTTGATTGGTTGGCCACTCGGTTCGCTGTTCTTGAGAGTCAAGAAATCTTACCAATACATGATTGTCGGGATGGGGATAGTTGTATTGACAACTCCGGCATATGCGATTTTTTATGCGTGGTGGCAAATGTGGCCAGCAGGCACACCAAGTCATGCTTGGATTGTTGAGAATGGCATACAACAGGAATGTATATCTTTGAGTTTGCTTCTTGCACTTGTTGGGTGGTCGTGGCCCATTGCAACGCTTGTGTCAGTTTTCACCCGGAAGCAAGCAGGTTGCCCTTCGCTTTCACTTCTTGACAGTCCGCCATTTAAGATTCGATTTGTGAGTTTCTTTAGGACTTACCACAAGGGACTCGTAACTTCCTTTTTAGTCATCTTCGCTGCAACAGCTTCCAATACGACTAGCTTCGATTTAGCTCAGATTCGCACGATTGGAAATGAAATGCGAATCATTATGTCGACGGGGCAATCGATGTTGAGTTTCCCATTGCTCGTCATTTCAAGCATTTTCCTTGCGTTCATTGCAAGTGCATTTGTTGTTCAAATAAAGCAGTCTGACTATGAAGTAAATAATGATTGTTACAGAAGCCCTGCCTTGTTCATTTTTGTTTGGTTTCTATTGTCGGTCCTTCCTGTTGCCATAAGCGCATTCAACTCTTTAAGTGTCAATGAACTAAACCTGTTAGAGGTCTATCGACAGGATTTCATGAAAAGTGCTTTTTTAGGCGCTTCTGTTGCATTTGTTGTGACGCTCATGACATGCTTGTCATTTCAGTTAAACACCCTCAAACCGAAGGCATCGCGCATTGCGCTTTTGATTCTTAAAGTGATTGGATTGTGTATTGCCTTTACGCCGAGCACCTTACTTGCGGAGGCATTAAGAAGTTTGTTTTTACGAGTTGATGTTGTTTATCAATCTTATGGAATTCTCATCATTGCACAATCTTTGAAGATCTCATTTATAGCTGTCTTTATGGGAGAGTGGATTGCATCTTCAAAGCAGCTCGGCACCCTGAGTGTTCTTGACAAATCTCATACATTCTTAAACAAGTTCAGGCTATATGCGCCAAGGCTGAAGGCTGGTGTCATTCTAGTGTTCTGTTTTTCGATTGCATTTTCATTCAACAGTTTGTCGTTAACTGCTCAGTTAACGCCGCCATCAAATCATCAACCCATTGCAGTTGCGTTGTTAAATGCGATGCATTATCAAAGGCCAGAACTTGTAACACTAGTTTTTGTATTTATCCAATTCAGCGCGATTGTTCTTGGCATGTTGGTATTTTTAACAGTGAAACGAAACGCTTTGTTTGTAATTTGTTTTCTGTGTTGTCTTGGATGCGAATCTGAAACGAGTCAGCCCGTGTCTTCCGCTCAAGTCATCGGTGGGATTGGGTTAAGTGGTGGTCGATTTGTTACTCCACGAGCTGTCGATGCCAATGATGAGATTATTGTTGTCATTGATAAAAGTAGGCGTTGCCAGATATTAAATTATAAAGGCGATTGTTTGAATTCGTGGGAACTGCCTATCGGAACCAAAGGCTATCCAACAGGTGTGACACTTGACGACGATGGAAACATCTGGGTTTCAAACACCCACGATCAAAACGTTTTGGTTCTATCGCAAGATGGAGAATTATTACGTACGTTTGGAACATACGGTGTTGGTGAAGGGGAGTTTTTGTATCCAACTGACATCGCATTTGCGGATGGCAAAGTGTTCGTCTCTGAGTATGGTGGCAATGATCGAGTTTCGGCATTTACATATGAGGGAGAATACCTCTACTCATTTGGCTCAATAGGCTCCCATGAAGGGCAGTTTAAAAGACCTCAGTCAATAGCCCTTCATTCTGTTTCGGGCGAGCTATATATCGCAAATGCTGGCAATCACTGCATTGATGTGTTCTCTTTGTCTGGACAATGGCAAAAAAGGATTGGAAACGCAGGCAGAAGTGCTGGTGAGCTGTTGTATCCATATGGGATTGATTTTATTGATGAAGGACATTTTGTAGTTTGTGAATATGGAAACAATCGGCTACAAGTTTTCTCCGTCGATGGTGAAAGTAAAGGTCTGTTAGGGATTGCAGGTAATGAAAGCGGGCTCTTCAAAACGCCTTGGGCAGTGGTGAAAATTAAAAAAGGTTTGCTAGTTGCTGATACAGGGAACAACCGTCTTCAATCGCTCCCCGATATCATGGACAATTGATGTTTGCGATGATTCAGTTTGATAGACCCGGCTGGTTAATTTTATGCCTGTTGATTGTGCCAATCATCTATTACGCTAGGCATGGTCTATCAAAAACAGGTTCAAGAAGTCGAGCGATAGCTTCTACAACTTTAAGAATAATCGTAATCTGTTTACTTGCAGTAGCAATTGCTAGACCAGTGTGGAACAAACAAGGTGAAGGCGTTGCAGTTATCGCAGTTGTTGACCGCTCTCTTTCTGTTCCTCAAAGTTTGCAAAAGAGCACGCATGCGTTGTTGAGTGATTGGACAGATCCTGCACATAGAAGCGAGCATGACAAACTAGGAGTCATTTCCATTGGCAAGGATGCAGTTGTTGGTTCGCTTCCATCTGAGTTAACACTGTTTGAGCCTCCCTCAAACGAGCCTGTTCTAAATGCAACAAATTTGAGTAAGGGTGTTCAACTTGCCCTCGCACTTAAGCCAGTTGATTCAGCAAGCCGGATTCTTCTTGTCACAGATGGAAATGAGACTGAAGGTGATGTTCTGCATGCGGCATCTCTCGCAGCGGCAAATCAAATTCCAATCGATGTTCTGCCGCTCCGATATGCCCATGACCATGAGGTGCTCATTGAGCGTGTCATTGTTCCAGCTCAAACCAGAGAAGGTCAAACAATACCTGTTCGCATCGTGCTTAGAAGCGTAGGACAAGTAACAGGAAGATTGCACCTCAGCCATAATGGGCAAGAAATATCGCTATCAAGTTCAGAAGGGCCGTCCGGTCTTCCGCTTCAGTTAAATCCAGGTGTTAACGCCTTTGTGTTTGATATCCCAATACGCTCTAAAGGACCTCAAGAATTCGAAGCTACATGGTCACCTGACGCAAGTCAAGATACAGTTGCAGCAAACAATTCTGGAATTGGTGTTTCATTTGTGCATTCAGATGGCAAGGTGTTAATCGTTACTCAGAACGAGTTGAGCACCATGCATCTCGCACAATTGTTAGAAGAATCCGGTATTGAAGTTGAAGTCACTCAACCTAATGGAATTCCAAGAACAAGCATTGGATACACAGCGATTGACTCAATCATCCTAGATAACATTCCGAGATGGACAATTGATGATGTGCAAGAACGGCATCTCCATGCGTTCATTCATGACTTAGGTGGTGGGCTTGTATTTGTTGGTGGTCCTGAAGCATATGGCGCTGGAGGTTGGATTGGTTCTCAACTAGAGAAGGCGATGCCACTGCATTGTGA
>JAYZCQ010000054.1:0-11336 GCA_036338245.1 Planctomycetota bacterium | reverse complement strand
CGGGCATCCAACTTGAAGGCAATCCGATGGGGGTAGCGGTTGGCGACGTAAATGGCGATTCATTTGATGACCTCTATGTTACTTGCCTCGGGCCAAACAGGCTGCTTCTCAATAATGGTGACGGCGCATTTGTCGAGAACGGCAGCGAGGCTAGAGTAAATGATGTCGGGTGGGGCACGAGTGCTTCGTTTGGCGATTTAGATGGTGATGGCGATTTGGATTTATATGTATGCAATTACCTTGAGTTTGATATGGATAACCCGCCACCAAGAGCTACATACAAGGGCGTCGATGTTCTCGGCGGGCCGCATGGACTTACACCCAAACAAGATGTTGTTTATGAAAACTTAGGTGACGGAACGTTTGCAGACGCAAATCAGAAGTGGGGATTTACTTCGCCACCTGCATTTGGACTTAACGTTGCCATTCTTGACTTCAATAACGATGGTAAGCAAGATGTCTATGTTGGAAATGATTCCATGGCAAACAGTTTGTACCTCAATCAGGGAGTTGGGTTTAAAGACGCTGGGTTTCAGTCAGGAGCAGCAACAAATGGCGAAGGTTCCATGCAAGCAACGATGGGCATTGCGATTGGTGATGTGAATGGCGACAGCTTGCCCGACATTTTGTCGACTAATTTTTCAAGCGATACAAATACGCTGCATGTCAATTCAGCGAGTGGGTTCTTTGATGACCGAACGAATCAATATGGCTTAGGTTTGATGAGTCGGATGCTACTAGGATGGACATGCGCATTCCAAGATTTTGATGGCGATGGGCATGACGACATCGTCATTTTGAATGGACACGTTTATCCAAATGCCACTGTTGAAACAATGGATAGCAGTAGATTGCAGCCACTTACACTCATGACGCGGTCAGGAAATCGCTTTGTTCAATCGAGAGGTATTGGGGGAGAGTTTGATGACAGAGCAGGCGTTTTTGGCGATTTGGATGGTGACGGTGACGTCGATATGATTATTGCGCCGCGGCATGGCGCGATACGTGTGTATGAGAACATTGGTCCTGCTTCCGATGTTCTTAAAGTATCACTTCAAGGAAGTAGGAGAAATTCAAAAGGGCTTGGGGCGAAAGTAACTGTGTATTTGAACGATGGTTCTGCCAAAACCAAATGGAATCATGATGGCTCTGGTTTCCAATCCTCAATATCAGCACCGCTGTTGTTCTCGTTCCCAGATAGAGCGAAGCCCAAATCCATTGAAATTATTTGGGCAGACGGACATGTGCAAACGGTGGATGTTGATGAGCATCAAATGCACATTATCCAAGAGTGAAGCTACGCATTTAGCGATTTCTTAAAGATGCTCGCATTCTTGAAGTTCTTCCCAAGGATATCTTTTGCATCTGCGCCCATCCAGTCGCTTAAGACAGAAGTGTAAACTTCTCTAAAATCAGTTGAGAACATCAAATCGCCTTGATCGAGTTTAGTAAGTGATGGGTGCTCGCCAATGAGACCTGGCGTAACGTGTTCGCCAATCACAAACATTGGTGCTGCAGTGCCGTGATCAGTGCCTGAACTACCGTTTTGGGCAACCCTACGACCAAACTCACTGAAGACCATTGTTGTTACTTTTCCAGTGTTGCCTTGTTTGGCAAGGTCATCTTGGAACGCAAGAAGTGAATCGCCAAGTTGCCTCATCAAGTTTGCGTGTGAGCCTACTTGGTTTGCGTGAGTGTCAAATCCACCTAAACTTGCGTAATACACTCTCGTTGGTAGCTCTGCTCGAACCATCGATGCAATGAGTTGAAGTTGTTGAGAAAGTTTGTTGTTCGGATAGCTTACAAGTGGTCTCTTTGAAACTGCCGCGCGAATTCTATCTGAGGAAACTTGCGCATCTAAAGCAGTTCTCACAAGGAAGTCAAGCTGACTGTCTTTCTCTACACCATCAAGTGATTTCGATCGGTTGATTTGGTCATACGATTCTTCTAACTCGGTACTCGCGTTTGTTCCAGCCCATTTAAAGAGTTCTTCTGTTTCAAAGTTCACAGCTTTTTGGGTTTTGCCGTAAAGGGCGAGGGGTGCTTTGTTGCCAATTGCAATTGAACCCTTCTGGTCGTGAGTTGGAGCGCCTGCACATGTGTTATCAAAGTATCGTCCAAGCCAACCATACCCTTGCGCGCTTGTGTTGCCAGTATGCCAAATGTCAGTTGATGTGAAGTGAGAGCGATTCGGATTTGGGTAACCAACGCCTTGGATAATCGATGCATGGCCTCTATCAATGAGTTCACGTAATCCAGTTAAATTTGGATGTAAGCCAAAGTTCTCTTGATTTGGGAGTTCAAGTGCAGCGCCACCAGCGTTGCGTGTTGAACCAGGTTTACCGATTGCAATTTGCGGTCGACTCGTAAAGTATGCATCAGATTCGAACGGCACAATGGTGTTGAGTCCATCATTACCGCCGGCGAGTTGGATTACGACAAGCACGCGGTCTTCAGGAATGCCGGCTTGCGATGTGACAAGGGAGCCGACGGGAAGCATGATGCCTCTTGCTGATTGCTGCATAAACATCGGTACTGTTGCGGCCATTGATAAAAACGCCATGCCTTGTTGCATGAAGAGTCGGCGGCTGTAGGTTTCGCCATTTCCCGTACTTTCGCAATGATGATCATGGTCGTGGTGATGGTCAGACATAAGGGTACCTCAACATAACTGATACTCAGGCATTGCCGTAATGAGTGTAAGCACGCCTGTAACTGTTTGATTGTTAATTTGATTGTTTTGAGTTGTTAAGAAATCTGTCAATGAACTTAATCTATCCTTGTTTGGTTGTTCAATTGAAAGAACTGTTGACATGAGTTGTTTTACAATATCTTTTGGTTCGCCATTTGATTCACTAACAAGTGACATCGCGTTAAACGGTGATTGGTCAGCTTCCCAGCCGTAGCCGTCAGGTCTCAAGCCCGTAAGCAAGTATAGAATTGTGTTTTGCCTTACGAACATCGTTGATGTGTTAATCCATGAACGACCACCATCCCATCCCTTGACTGATGGCGGCGCGAATAATCGTTGTCCCATAAGGTCTGAGGCGACTACAAGTGTTTGGATAAGTTGAGAACGGTTAGGAGTGTTGAGCGTGCGGACTGCTTGCACAATAAGTTGCAAGGGACTTTTGATAATTGAATTTATGTTTTCGGGAGCATAAAAATGTTCCGACATAAATAACGCTCGCATGATTGGTTTGATTTCCCAATCTCTTCGCTTAAACAAGTTGCCAAGCTGATTAACAAATGCCTTGGAAGATTTAGTTGGCCCGTGGGGCAAATCGTTGACGAAGAATCGGTACAGTTTTTCAATGACATACGTAGAAACAGACTTACGCGTGAAAATCAAGTTTACAAAATCATCGCCGTCATACGTGCCTCTTCGTCCGAAAATCGTTTTTGTTCCGGTATCGTGAAGATTCGCCCTAAATGCAAACGCATCATCTTCTATGTTGTAACCGGTGAGTGCGCGAGCGCCTTCTTTGATGTCGTCTTCGGTATAACCATCACCTTCACCGAGCGTAAAGAGTTCCATGAGTTCTCTTGCAAGGTTTTCATTTGGTGAACTCTTTTTGTTCTGGTCATTATTGAGGTACTTAATCATCGCGGGGTCATGGATGATGCCTCGAACTAAGTCTTCTTTAAAATTGCCAAGGGCATGTTCTCTGAACATGTTGTTTTGAAGAAACATGTGGTAACTGTTTTCAATGGCTCGATAGCCAGTTGCAAAGTGACCATGCCAGAAGAGTGTCATTTTTTCTTGGAATGGTTTTGGTGTTTCTACAATTCGTTTGAACCACCAACGTTCCATTTCTGCAATTTGTTTTCTATCTGCCCGTTGTCTTCGCTGGCGTTCTTGCCTTAACTCCTCCAACATTGTCTCATCACCACTTTGCCGAGCTCTTCTGAAACCTTCACGTTCAGAACGAGTCGCAGGTCTCATGATGTCAGGGTCAAACTCATCCCCGCGAATTGGTTCTTTATCATTTAACTTGTCGTAATCGATGATGTAATCAACTGCACCCTCTAATCCCAGATTTGCAATTGCTTTAATTTGTTTTTCTGTGCCGCCAAACCCCGAGCGAAGCAGCAAATGTTTCGCTTTTTGTTCATCGAACTCATTTGGCTTGAGTTGGTCTAAGGGGGTTTTCATTTACAGAACTCCAAAGTTGTCAAATCACTATGAACCATCGTACAACGGAACGGCAAACTTGACTATTGCTATCTTTATAGAGTTCTACGGAGTTTTCTTAGTTTATGTTTGAGTCTAACAGCGTTCCCAATCACCGTAATGTCGCTACAACCCATCGCAACCGCTGCAATGAGGGGGCCATGAGGTCCCAAGAGCCCAAAAGCAGCTAAGGGAATAGCGGCAGTGTTATACATGAAGGCGAAAAATAGGTTTTGTTTGATTGCTTTGAGGGTTTTGCGTGCAATTTCAATTGTGACGGTTATTGATTGTATTTGGTTTGATGGAATGACAATTGAAGCGCTATCAATTGCAACATTGGTTCCCGATGCAATTGCAATTCCTACATCTGCAGAAGCAAGAGCAGCGGCATCATTAATCCCATCGCCAATCATGATGTTAGGTTTAGGAATTGAAGCGATGATTTTCGATTTGTCTTCTGGTGAGGCTTCAGCGTGTACATTGCGTTCATGAATCCCGAGTTCTTTAGCAACTGCGTTGGCATTTTGCAGTCGGTCACCTGAAAGCATATGTACTTCAATGTTGGACTCTTGAAGCGCTTCAATCGTTTCCTTTGCTTCACTTCTAACTTTGTCGTTCACAGTTATTGTGCCAACTAGATTGCCATCAAGCTCTACTTTACAGGTTGCAGCTAAGTCTCGCGACACAGAAATTTTTTGCTGTTCGAGCATTCCTTCTACGCCAACACCCGGTGTTGCGTTAAAACGAATTGCTTCCGTAAACGAAATATCTCGATTTGCAACTTCTTGAATAATGGCATGGGCGATTGGATGCTCGCTGCTCGATTCAACAGAAGCCGCGTATGTCAGCACATCAGTCTCTGTGAAACCTTTACTTGGCTGAATAGAAGTGACAAAAGGTTTTCCTTCAGTGAGCGTTCCAGTCTTGTCGAACACGCATGATTTTGCAATGCCAGCAAGTTCAAGAGCCGCTGCGTTTTTGACCAAAATGCCGCGAAGGCTCGATTCTCCAGTTGCAACCATAACCGCCATTGGAGTTGCTAAACCAAGTGCGCAAGGGCATGAGATGACGAGCACTGTTACAGCAGAAACGATGCCAATCTCAATCTCGCCAATTAATGACCAAGTGATGACAGTCGAAAGCGCAATCAGCAATACGATTGGAACAAAAACTCCTGAGACTTTATCAGCGAGTCTTTGCATGCCTGCTTTGCTCGATTGGGCTTCTGTGACAAGCGATGCTATTCTGGAAATAGTGGTGTGCTTACCGTCGACTGTCGTTTGAACGATTAGTTTGCCAGTTGTGTTCATAGAACCAGCGATAACAGGGGAGCCTACATTTTTAGGAATTGGAAGCGGCTCTCCAGTGGCGATAGCTTCATCCACTTCACTAAAACCTTCAACAACGACACCATCGACAGGAATCCTGCTGCCTGGTTTTACGATGAGCGTCGCGCCTTCTTCGACATCGCCTGATGGAATCTGTTTCGTTGTCCCATCTTCAAGTTGTAACTCAACGACATCAGGTTGCATGTTGAGTAACTCGCGGATGGAAGAGCCTGCTTTTGCAGTTGATGATGCTTCAAGCCAATGGCCTAAACTAATAATTGCAAGTAGGGCTGCCGCTTCAGTGAAATACACTTCATGATTCGCTTCATACCCAAGTTGTTGAGCGACAAAGATAAATAGCGAGAAACCGTAAGCAGCAGAAGCACCAATTGAGATGAGCGTATCCATATTGGTCTGTTTTCGTCTTGCTGCACTGATTGCTGAAGTGATAAACCCAGTACCCACACACAACATCGCAATTGTTGAAGCAAAGAGCATGACCCAACTGAGCCATGGACCATGCAGACCCAGTGGATACGCAGTCCAGTGAAGTGTTTCAGCAGGCACCCAAATCGTCAATCCAATGATTGCTCTGCGCTTCCAATCGCGAGCATTTTTTAGTTGTTGTTGCTCTAGTTGGCTCGCCATGACAGCGGGGTCTATACCTTCGTCAACTGTAGTTGCTGGATAACCAGCATTTGTAGCAATATCAGCAAGTTCTTGAGCAATTAGCGAGTTGCCTTTAACGATAGCTCTGCCAGTAGCGAATGCAACACTTGCCTCTTTGACCCCAGTTCCCTTTAACAAGGCGTGTTCCACAGCACTGCTACATGCTGCGCAATTCATTTCAGTGACGTTGAGTTCTACTTTTTCTGTAGCCAATTGATCTTCCTTACAGTTTTCTGGCTTTACACCTTTCTTGCAGTATAATATCCCAATGCGAAGTGATAAATGTAGTTCAGCGACTGCATTCCTGATTCTCCTGTTTTGTTTTGGAGGAGCAGCGTTTATGCAATCAAGCGGGACGCAGTCTGTCCTAGTCGTCACAGCGCTTCGCTATGCTCAGACAAATGTTGAAGAACAATCTTCAATGACATGCGAATTCGATGATGCTCAACACGATTTATTGTGGGCTGAATCTGAAATCGCGAATCAAA
This sequence comes from Planctomycetota bacterium, assembly GCA_036338245.1. Classification (GTDB taxonomy): domain Bacteria; phylum Planctomycetota; class Phycisphaerae; order Phycisphaerales; family SM1A02. Next base: position 4,677 of record JAYZCQ010000054.1, on the reverse strand, counting down.
TCGAAATCAATGAATTGCACAACTTGCCGCCTCCTGCAGCACTCGTGTGATTCGTTGTTTTTTTGATTTTCCTTTTTTAACATAATTCAGAATAGATAGATGAGGTGACGCAATGGGCGTTCCAGTTGTAGGTTCCATCGGCAGAAAAATTTTCGGCAGTCGTAATGACAGATTAGTAAAGCGGTACATGAGGCTCGTAGATCAGGTGTCAGCACTTGAATCAGAGATGCGTGTAATGAACGATGCCGAACTCAAAGCGAAAACTACAGAGTTTAGAACTCGAATCAAAGACGGTGAATCTGCAAGTGACATGATTCCTGAGGTCTTTGCAGTTGCAAGAGAAGCGATGGATAGAGCCGTTGGTATTCGAAACATCTTTAATCCAGTTCATGAATTCGATGCATCTCAGTTAAATGATGACGATCGAAAGTTGTACGACGAAACTAAAGCCCTCATCGATTCAACTGAACCTCGCAACCCAGACCGGGAATTGTTAGGGTGTGTTGAAGCAATTCCTTCATGGCAATTCGTTGACATTCCAACCAGGCTCTATGACGCAGTTCGTGAGTTGTATCCCGATTCCAAACCGCCGTTCCGCGCTCGACCTTTTGATGTTCAACTCATTGGTGGTGTCGTGCTATACGAAGGGCGAATCGCTGAGATGAAAACGGGTGAGGGTAAAACAATTGTTGCGCCACTTGCTTGTTATCTCGCGGCGATTGAAGAGAAACAAGTGCACGTCGTGACTGTGAACACTTACCTTGTGCAACGCGACCGCGATTGGACTTTCCCGTTTTTCCGAATGCTTGGTTTAACAGTTGGTGCTATTCATCCTCAGCACATGCAGCATCCACAACTTAAACAACTTGCGTATCAGTGCGACGTGGTCTATGGAACGACATCTGAATTCGGATTTGATTATCTGAGAGATAACATGAAGCAAAGCCCGCAGGAGCAAGTTCAAAAGAGAAGGCAAATTGCGATTGTGGATGAAGTTGACTCGACGCTCATTGATGAAGCTCGCACGCCGCTCATCATTTCTGGTGCTGCTCATGAAGGGCAACCAAGATATGAGCTTGCAGGGCGGCTTGCTCGTCATCTTTTGCAGAAACAAAAACCATGGGAAGATGCAGACCAAGCCGTTCAATCATGCTTGGTTAAAATCAGTGGGCTTGAAGGGGACATCCGAAACGCTGTTGATAAGTCAACGGTCCCTCCGATGCAAGCATCGATGAAGGAGGCAAAGGAGACATTGCCTTCGCTCGAAGAACATCGAGACCAATACACGCAGTATTACGAAATTGAACTCGACAAAAAGCGTGCAACGCTTACGCACGAAGGCATCACCGAAGCGCAACAAGAAGCGGGCATTGGCTCTTTTTATGTTGGCGAAAACATGGACGTGCCTCACTTGCTAGAACAAGCAATTCGTGCGTATACCGTTTATCTGAAAGACAGAGATTACATCGTTGCACCTGATGACAAAGGTGTGATGGGAGTCATCATTATTGATCAAAATACTGGTCGTAAAATGATTGGTCGACAGTGGTCAGATGGTTTGCATCAAGCAATCGAAGCAAAAGAAGGCGTCGAAATTAAACAAGAGACGCAAACGATGGCGACAATCACAATTCAGAACTTCTTCAAGTTGTATGAACGATTGTCAGGAATGACTGGTACAGCAGACACCGAAGCGACCGAGTTCTATGAAATTTACGACTTAGACGTTCTGGTGATTCCAACGAATGTGCCTGTTGTTCGGGACGACCATAACGACCTCGTCTTCACATCCGAAAAGGATAAGGTGAAGGCTTCCATCCAAGAGATTTATGCGCTTTATCGAGTTGGTCAGCCAGTTCTCGTTGGTACTACGAGTGTGGAGAAATCCAAAGAACTAAGTCAGATGTTGACTTCGCTTTATCAGGTTCCGCATGAAGTATTAAACGCTGAACAGCACGAGCGAGAATCGGAAATCGTGAAGTTTGCTGGACAACTAGGTTCAGTTACTGTTGCAACGAATATGGCTGGTCGTGGTACAGATATTAAACTCGTTCAGTTATCGCCAGAAATTCTCATCGAGCATTGGAAGAAGACGGGCATTTGTCCTAAAGAAGTCAATGCTGACATGGCAGAAGAAGATGTCGTTAAAGCAATTTACAGACACATCGCGCCAAAGGAACTTGGCATTTCAAAATCCGACGTCGTTGACATGAGTGATGATGACATCTTTAGAGCGCTCGTCGAATATTGGTGGGCGACAAGTTGTTGGTGGGTGGACGACTCCAAAGCACAATCAATGAAAACAGACAAGATGATTGCTGACATTGACAAGAGTGGTGCATGTTTGTTGCACCGGCTTAAGTTTTACGACAATGTTGAAGCGCTTGGTGGTTTGCACGTCATCGCAACTGAAAGACATGAATCAAGGCGAATTGATAACCAGTTAAGAGGCCGTTCAGGTCGTCAGGGTGACAACGGTTCATCGCGATTCTTCTTAAGTCTAGAAGATGACCTCATGAAGATGTTTGCTGGACCGCGGACGTTACAACTCTTGTCCAAAATGGGCATGAAGGAAGGCGTGGCGATTGAACACAACATGCTCACAAAAGCAATTACAAAAGCGCAACGAAAGGTCGAAGAGCGAAACTTCCTCATTCGTAAAAACATTCTCGAATACGATGAAGTCATGGACCACCAAAGGCACGTGTTCTATGACTTGCGTCAACGAGTGCTTGAAGGAAGAGATATTCGTTCATTGATTTTTGAATACATTGAGCACGCCGTTAGTGATGCAGTGTCTAGATTCTTGAATCCGACGTACTCTGCTGCGTGCATTTCAGAGTGGGTACAAGAACACTTGAACGTTCCAGTGGATCCGGATCGAATCACTGGCAAGGACCGTGAAGACTTGCATAAACTTCTTGTGAGAGATGCACTTGAAGAGTCTCAAGAAATTATCCGCGTCACAATTGGTGAGTATTTGCCTGACACAATAGACTTAGGTGATGGCAACATCTCAGAGCGTGATGAGTCGAGGTGGGACTATAAGGGTGTTGCGAATTGGGCGCACGCAGCGTGGGACAGCGACTTGTCGCTTGCAGAGGTCACAACACTGAGCAGGGAAGAAATCGTGGAACGCATCGGCGTTGATGCTGAGAACAAAATCCGTTCAACAGATTTAGCGCCGCTTGACCCATACCTCGTGCCAAAACATGCGCAGGGCGAACTCGCGACATGGGTGACTTCAAAGTTTGAGTTTGAATGTGGTGCGTCAGATTTTGATGAATTAGAAATTGACGATGCCATTGATGTAGTCATGGGCAAAGCAATGGACGTCTATAAGAAGCGTGAGCGTGAGTACCCAATTGAATTTATCATCGAAATGACTGGCATGCGTTTGCAACAAGATCCAGCTCAAGCGATTGAGGCGTTTTGTAAATGGGTGCAGGTTAAATATGAACTTGATTGGGCTCCAAACGCCTTGCCTTCCAATGAGCCAAATGAACTTAAAAAGTTTCTGCTTGAAGAAGCGAATCGATGGGATGAGGAGCGAATTGAGCGTCGTGCTGAACGTATGGTTGCTGATTCAAATGGCGATTTAGATGCATGGCTTCGTGAAAACTGGCAGTTCGCATTAACCACAGAAGAAAAAGAACGTCTTGAAGAAGATGCCATTGGGGTTGCAACTGAAAAAATCAGACAGGTTCAGCGTGCGGAACTTGCGCAACTTGAACGCACAGTCCTTCTTCAAATCTTTGACTCAGTCTGGAAGGACCACCTTTACCAAATGGACCAAGCCAAAGAATCAATTGGTTTCAGGTCATTTAGTCAACTTGACCCTCGAATTGAATACAAGCGCGAAGGTGCAAGGCTCTTTGACGAGATGTTTGAGCACATGCAAGAACGCGTCACTGACTTGGTCTTTAAAGCGAAAATGCAAGTGCGAATGCAGAAACCGCCGCAACAAGAGCAGCAATCTCAACAACCACAAGGTGCTGACAGAAAGCCAGCGCCACAGCAACAGCAAGCAAGCCCACAACAACGATCATCGCCGAAACCTGCTGAGCAGGCAATCCGTGCAGCGTCGAGTGCAAGCAACCAAGGGTCTAAGCAAGCGATGACAGTTGGCCGCAACGAGCCGTGCCCTTGTGGAAGTGGTAAAAAGTTCAAGAAGTGTTGTGGGAAAAAGTAGTCTGCTACGTTACCTCAACGTTGCAGTTGCTTCTTTCAGCAAACGCCCAAGTCAGTAGAACGATGACAGGGAACACCGCTAACCACGGTGTTTCTCCTATGTACGCACTTTCAAGTAAGGGCATTGAACATAATGCTACGAGCCCAAAGAGCGACACCCTCAGCCAGTTCATGGCTCTGTCTGTCCACATGAAAATGACGACAAGTCCAGGGAATATGAGCCCGTAAAACACAAAGAATCGAAGATAGTCGTCAATGTGGGCTTGAATGTCTGATTGATTTTGTGCAGCAATGAGCATCGCAATAGAAACGCTAATGAGAAGTACAAGGGGAAACACTTTGCTTGATTTCCATGCGCGACTCCCTTCGCATTGATGAGCAGCAATTGAAAACGTTGCTTGAATCAATAAATGGATTGCAAGAACCATTGGTAGCGCTATCAATACAGTTTCAGAATAAGCGCATGTAATGCCAATCATCACCGCA
>JAYZCQ010000053.1:0-5528 GCA_036338245.1 Planctomycetota bacterium | reverse complement strand
TGAGGCAATTTATGTGTGGCATAGGTTTTGAACTCAACGCCTTTCTTAAAGTCAACAAGATAAAACTCAACTTCTTCTGGGCTGTACCAAAGCGATAGGTTCGTGATAAGTACGTGAAGCAGGGTCGATTTACCCGAACCTGTTTTACCTGCGATCAGTGCGTGCTGCGCGGTGCCTCTGCCGAGGGTTAAGTTTTGCAGTTTAGATGCGCCGGCTCTTCCAAGGGGGATTGCAACTTTGTTTGTTGTAGACTGTGTCCAGATTTCATCATCATTAGGTGCGATGACGCCAAATGGAACTTCAACTCGGTGTGTATCTTCAGCACGTTCGCCGATTTTTTTTACAATTGTGGTTGTTGAGGATTCACTAGGGGGAGCATCAATTGTAAGTGGCAACTTAGAGAGTTCTCCATCTTCTACGATAAAGGCATCATCTACTAATTTGAAGCGGGTTTCGATTCGATTAAGCGTTGCGTCATCTATTCCATTTGGAAGTTGCAGCGAACTGTCACGGTGAATGAGTACATAGACCCCGCACCTAGAGCCACTTGTAATGATTGATGCAAGTCGCTTTGCTGCATTCTCAGAGAAGTTGTTAGGCAAATCTGCGATGACGAGGAAGCGGTAGGGCTCTGCAATTTCGCCTGCCTGCTTGTTGTATTCGTCAATTGTTTCAAATTCATTACGCAAGTACTTTTGAATCACAGTTTCCATGTGTTCAGTTAAGCGCGCGAGTTGTGTTTCGATGTGTTTTGATTCAGTCCACGCTCTGTCTAATAGTTGCGCTTCCTCAAAATCTGCAAGGTGCAGTACGCCAGCAAAACTTTGACCAAGGCCTACTGGGTCGATTAACGTGAACTTTGCCTTTCCGGGTGGAACCGAAGTGAGCGACCTCATCATGGCAACTTGCAATGAAGCAATCGCCTCATCGCGTTTTGAACCATCGGTTGAAATCAAAAACGATGCTGCGTCCGGCAAGCTTGAACAAATTGGAATGGTGACACTTGTTTCACTAGGGAATGGAAAATGCTTATCACTTGGGCAATCTCCACCAACTGTTGTTAAATCGATTGAAGCACTGCCTATAGGTATGGTTAGTGTTGCCTCAGCAGGCGGTGACCAAGAACTCCAATCACTCTCCCAAGCAGGATGGTTGCTAGAAACAAGCGCATTCCAACTGCCTGTTGCCTCACTAAATTTTGACATGCCGCTGTTCCAATCATCTTTCAGCGTAGCAAGCGTGTCTGCTTCTTCCTTGTCAAGTGAATCAATAGTATCGCTGTATGCTTGATTGACACTTTCAGTTGTCTTTGTGTATTCAGCGTCTAACGATGCGTTAGTTTCATTAAATTGTGCATGAGCTTTTTTGGTGTCGCTCTCAACTTTAGCTTCAAGTTTTTGAGCAACCGTTTCAAATCTTGTCTTTTCTTTCTCAAGATCTTTTTTGAGCAGGCGGTCAATCTCTTCAAGCCGAGGTTTGTAGCGAGCCTCTGCTTTCTTAATTTCGACATCACGGTTCGTCGTGATACCCTTCTCTTCCATTCGCCGAATCTTGTCAATCTGCGTCATCGAAGTTTCATAGAGTGAATGAGCGTGATGCACGCTAGATGCAAACTCTCTGTATTTACTTCTAACTGAATTAGAACCTGAAGCGTATGTGATGAGAAGTGCAAACAACACAAAGCCACTTGCACAAGTCGGGATGACGAAGAACTGCGTGTCGAGTTCCCACTCTGTGTATGTGCCGCCCGCTGCAATTGACGCAGCAAGCGTAAACAAGACAATAAAATGTGGCTTGTATCCAGAGAACCACTTTGCTTTTGGGTCAGACTGAATGGCTTCAAGTGCGAGTTCGGCTTGGTTTACATACTCAAGCATCGAGGCTGCATCCTCGCCATCATCATCGTCAGTGTCTTGCGTCACGTGCTGCCGCATTCTAGATAGAGTTTTGGGGGCTTCCTTTGTTAAAGCCTCAAGGCGTTCCTTCGCGGTGTCGAGTTCTTCTTGAGCTTCCTTGGCACGTTTTCTTGGTACTGGAATTGCCCCCTCATACACAGATTCAGCAAGCCAGACTGCTTCATTGAGTTTTGTCTCAGACTGTTCGGCGATTTCTTCGGCTTGCACATTGATTTCAATGATGCGTTGTTCGTGTTTGGCCTTAAGAACATCTGGTTCTTCATCTTTGCGGCGTTCAATCTTCGCGAGCGTTTGCTCCTTCAATTGAAGTGCTTCTTCTCGATTGATTGGGGTGGCCTGTTCGCATTCTGCTAGAGCATGGTCTCTGACCTTCTCTGCGTCGATTCGCCCCTGAGCAATACTAGCAGTCATTTCCTTTTCTTTGTCTGCAGTTTCCCGGATGAGATGACGCACTTGGCTGACGACAAGAGATTGCGAATCAAGTTGGAGCAGTGGGTTAGACATTGAGTAGAATTGTACCGATTCTAGTGGGTTCCTTATACGCAATCGTTTTGCGCACGCGCAATTGTTTCGCCCATGGTCTCCATGGCACCAATGGCAGTCTTCACTGCATCACGAAGCGGATCAATATGCTTGGTTTCAATCTTACGACTTACTGGGTCATCCCAATACTCAGTCGCTTGATCCCAATGAAGCAAAAGAGCTTTAGTCGCTTTCATCAGTTGAGATTTCGCTGTCTGCGTGCTCATCTGTATTGTCACTGCCTTTCCGAGCGATTGACTCTGGAGTTGCTTGGGTGTCTGTGAGTTGTTCGTCTGTTGAAAGCGTCGTTGATAGATAGGCTTCAAGAGATCGGATTGAGTTATCGAGTTGAACGACGACTTTTTGTAGTTCGCCGTCGAGTGCAGAACTCAGTGGTGTGAGTCCACTCCTGTATTCATGTTGCAGGCGTTCAAAACGCCTTGACCACTGCTTCGTTTTTTCCATTTTTTCAGTGGCGTGTTTAATCTCCGCTTCTCGTTTTTTCACAAGCCTTACTTGGTCTGTTGGACCTCTTGGGTTGTCTGGTTGAGAAATCGTCGCACGAAAAAGTTCACTCTTTGCTTGATTCAGTCGCTCTTGCCCTTTGCGAATCTGTTGTTTCCAGAACATCGGTTGGGTTGAATCGAGCCACTGGATGACTCGGCCAACTTCGCCGTCTGAGGTTGAAATCGCTCGCTTCGCATGGTCAATGAACTGAATCAATGCGGAGCGAAAATCTCTGAGTGCTTCTAATGAACGGACGTTTGCGGCTTGCGACATAGATTACTTTTGTTGTAAATAATCCTCGATGCGTTGTGCTTTGCGAAGGAGGAAGGGGATTTGTTCAGCGGACGCTTTTGTAAATCGGTCCATTGCCTTAACTGTAAAGTCGAACTCCTCCTCAAACTTCCTTTGCTCTTGATCTCGCCAACTTTGCGATAACGTCGCCATTCTTGACCGCATAAGTTGCAATTGATGCGTTAAGTCATCATTGAAACGTTTTAAGTCATGGGCGAATCGTCTAATTTCTTCTGGGTCTGCAATTGCTTTTGCCATATCGCGAATTCCTATCTTTATATAAAGGATACCGCTCACACATTTATCTGGCTAGCGAAACCCAAAAAAATACGATTTAGAGCTCAAAAACAAGCTCTTTCAAAAGTTAACCGGTTTTCTATTGGGTACTATGCTATCGATGAGCGAGTGGTACGACGTTGAAATTTTGAGCCGTCTTCAATTCGCTTTCACCATTATGTTCCATTACTTGTTTCCGCCCCTCACGATTGGGCTTGGATTCATCATGGTCATCATCGAGACTATCTGGATACGAACTCAGAATGAAGAATGGAAGCGTTATGCGCAATTTTGGACGAGAGTCTTCGCTGTCAATTTCGCACTTGGCGTGTTAACTGGCATCGTGATGGAGTTTGAGTTTGGCACGAATTGGGCGGTTTATAGCGCTTACGTCGGTGACGTTTTTGGTTCTGCCCTAGCGGCGGAAGGGATATTCGCCTTCTTCCTTGAGTCAGGTTTTCTAGCGATACTCGTCTTTGGGTGGCATAAGGTGAGCCCTAAAGTGCATTACTTCAGCACAATCATGGTGTTTCTTGGAAGTTGTTTCAGCGCTGTCTGGATTATCATCGCAAACTCTTGGCAACAAACGCCAGCTGGTTTTGAACTTGCACAAATCACAGTCGGCAACGAAACGATGCTTCGTGCTGAAGTTACTGATTTTTGGGCAATGGTGTTTAATCCATCAAGCGGGATTCGATTAACCCACACGTTGATCGGGTGCTTACTTCTTGGTGGATTCACGACTTGTGCAGTGAGTTCGTTGTATTTACTCAAGGGTGTTCATGTTCAGTTTGCGAAACGGTGCTTCACAATCGGTTTAATTGTTGCTTGCTTCTTTAGTTGTGCGGCATTTGCGTCGGGTCACTTTCAGGCGAAGAAAGTTTCAGTGACGCAGCCAGCAAAACTTGCAGCATTTGAAGCGCAATTCAAAACGAGTGTCGGCAACGCATATTTGTTCGGATGGCCAGACGAAGAGAATCAAACTGTTCGGGGCGGGATTGCGATTCCGGGACTACTGAGTTTTCTTGTTCACGGCAATACCGAAACACCAGTGACAGGACTTGATGCATTCCCAGAGGATGAACGCCCGCGTGTTTGGCTTCCGTTTCAAGCGTTTCACATTATGGTCGGTATTGGCGTTTTCTTTGTGTTTTTTTCTATTGGCTCTTTGGTTTTACTTAATCGTGGGACGCTGTTTAACTAAAAATTGATTTTATTGCTCTTTGTTCTGTCATTTCCGCTATCGATGTTTGCAAATCAGGCAGGGTGGATTGCTGCTGAAACTGGTAGGCAACCTTGGGTTGTCTATCCAAGTACGCAAAATGGAGAGTTCGTTCAAGGTCTTAAAACAGCAGACGGTTTAAGTCAAACAGTCGTTGTAGAGCAAGTGCTTTGGTCAATCATCATGTTTGGTTTCATTTACAGTTTTCTCTTTGTTTGCTGGGTGATTGCGCTGCGTAAAGTGATTCAATCTGGCCCGAGCGAAACCGACCAGCCACTCCTGTCGAAATCATTCTTTAGGCATGAGGAGCGTTCTCATGTTTAGCGAAGAGACACTGTCGCTTGTTTGGTTTGTGCTTTTATGGGGCATTTTTGCAAGTTACCTAGTCTTAGATGGTTTTGATTTTGGAGTTGGCATCGCTTACATTTTTGGTAATGAAGAAGAAAAATTTTCAATGCGTCAAGCAATAGGACCGTTTTGGGATGGCAACGAGACGTGGTTCGTGTTGTTTGCAGGCGTCATGTTTGCAGCATTTCCAACTGCATATGGAATGCTTTTGTCGCACTTCTACGTCTATGTATTCCTTCTTTTGTTTTCACTGATTTTTCGAGGTGCAAGTTTAGAGTTTCGCTCAATGGTTCGTGGTCGGCATTTAAAGTGGTTTTGGGATATCGCCTTCTGGCTGCCAAGTCTGCTCATCCCAATCATCTTTGGCGTGGTGGCTTCCGATCTTGCATTAGGCAAGGTAAATGGTTCGGTAGATGAGGCGATGCATTCGGTATTTGTTTGTGTTT
>JAYZCQ010000052.1:0-8973 GCA_036338245.1 Planctomycetota bacterium | reverse complement strand
CCGCAAGACGAGAGAATGAGCACAATGCTCATGAAGGTGATGACTTTCATACAATCATTGTACTGAGAGGCTTCTAAAGGGGTTATAATTCAAATAGGATTCCAAAATATGACGTCTGAACAGAACGCTCAATTCACTGCCGTAGCAGAAGTACTAGAACTAATTCGACCCTCTATCCAAGCTGATGGCGGTGATGTTGAACTGGTATCTGTCGATGGCGAAGGCGTTGTGACTGTTAAATTTAAAGGTGCTTGCATCAATTGCCCCTCAATGGATATGACGCTACAAGGCGGAATAGAAACGATGCTTAAAGAACGCATTCCATCAATTACACACGTTCAAGTCGCAGAGTAAGCCAAAAACAACCCTTTATGAGCACAACACTTAGGTTCTTCAGGGGGCAACCTAGGTCGGTGTGATTTAGCATTGACAATCCACATGTTCGTTTGGTAGGATGAGTGTTGGTGGTTCGCGTAGGCTGCGCGAAATTTCTTATGAAAGAAAAAGCGGCAGGAGGTCCGCAACGATGCTAGTAATTACGAGAAGAGAAGGGGAAGAGGTTGTTATTGGGGATCCGTCAAATCCGCTAGGTGTTATACGAATTGCATCCATCAAGGGTGACAGGGTTCGTATTGCAATGGATTTTCCAAGAGAAGTAGCAGTTCACCGTAAGGAAGTTGCTTCCCAAATCGCATCATCCGGTCCAGCGATTGTTGGAAAAATTAGACCCGTTATAGAATAAAAAAGAGCTTGCGGCACGTGGTGGGTCATGCCGCAAGCTAAGGGAAGGTTGGTCGGTAAAAGACCGACCGACTTGAGGAAGAGCCCTCTGTTTGGTTAAGAACAGAGAGCCAAGTATGGGTGGTACCGCGCGTCCGTGCTGGCACCATTCCTGAACAGAGTCGTCACTGACTCGTGAAAAACAGCAAATTGCTGCGTGTTTGTTAACGAGAAAGCGGTGTCATCCTTGACAGCAACTTTGTCGAAATCGAAGCCTCCTTGCTTCGCGTGAAACAACATTTGTGTCATGCTCCCTCCCCGTGGCTTCTGCCTTGCTTGCGAGCCCTGAGCATGATTTCTTTGAGTTTGGATAGTTTCTCTTCTCGCATTTGATCCCATGATTCTGGATCGCGTAGTTCGAGATGGTCTCTCACACCAAGAATGACTGCTTGCTTGGAAATTCCTGCAAGCGTCAGTAGTGCGTCCGGCAACCGTATCCGCCCTGCCTTGTCGAGTTCGATACGTCTCGACTGGGAGAACAGCACTTGTTCGAAGTCCATGACGTCTTCGTCCGGAAGGAGCGATTGCTCGAATGACATTGCCATGTTGACAAAAGTCTGTTCCGGCCAGAGCCAGATTGCAACGTTGGGTCCCGGTGCTGCATAGACGATGTTCGGAGCTGGTCCAGTTGCAAAGCCACTCCGCATTTCCGAGGGTATCGAAATGCGCAGTTTCTCGTCGATAGATCGTTCTAATTCGCCTGTAAATAACATAAGTATGAGCGTGAATTGCCATATCCAATCGTCCCCACATTAACCCACCTTTTCCCATTTTGCAACACATTCTCAAAAAAAGTTCATGAAGTTGGTTCTCGGACGTGGCATTTTGCTCAAACTGTGGCATCTTAAGTATTGATATATCAATAACTTCCGAGTTATTTATTGCGCGATAAATCCAGATGTCAGAAATTACTCCCGATACACAAACTATCCACAATGCGTTGCGGTGCCTCCCCGCTTCTACGTTTGTTTTGACATGTGCACATGATCAATACAGAGATGGTCTAATTACAAAGTGGGTTCAACGGTGCAGCGATGACCCCCCAATGCTTGTTGTTGCAATAAAAAAGGGACAGGCAATCGAACCTATGTTACGTGACGCCCGTGCCTTTGCCCTCTGCATGGTTCCAAATGGCGACAGAAGAATGATTCGTTTGTTTGGTCGACAACACGAGCCAGATGATGATCCATTCCTCGCCGCCCCAATCACAACTGCTACCACAGGCATGCCAATCCTAACCCAGTCACTTGCTTGGTTTGATTGCCTGCTTGAAGGACACCTCTCCCCTGACTCAGACTCACGTCTTTATCTTGGACAAGTTGTTGCGGCACATGTACACCCCTCAGTGAGTTCATCATTATCTGACAGCGGAGTTTCCGTAACCCCCCCATCACATGACGATCTCTCTGAAAAGAGGCCGCGAAAAGCTAAATCAAAATCGAGCACTTGAAGGTAACCTCATCAGGAACCCATCCACAAACCGTGTTGGAGAAGTCACTGCGCGAATTCTGTGTGCCAACTCTAATGCACTTTGAATCGCTTCATCTCGCTGCTTATCAAATGAAACAAGCCATGCAGTGATCTCGATTTCATCCGATGCCCAAGCCACACGTTTGCCAATTGTCGGAATGGAGTGAACGGCATTGTTTGTAGTGACTGCAAGCGGAATGCCCTCCCATGCAACTCGCAAAACTTCAAGTACGCCGTAACTCTCGACATAATCAGGTGTTTCAGGAACCCAAACCACATCTGATGCGTGAAGCACATCGACTTGCCTGAAGTGCGGGGGGAACAAGACAACTTCATTCTGCATTGCCATTTGAGAGAGTTGCCCCATAAGTTCTGTTTGAAACTGATAGCCTTCCGGCAACACAACTTTTATTGTTTTTCCAGCACATTCCATCCGCATCAACAATTCAACTATGCCTTGTGGTGAAGCGTATTTGCCAACACAGTTCACGAGCATTTCATGGGTAACCCCGAGCTGACTCCGTGTGAGTGCTCTGTCAAGAATGAGTGAGTAAGGACGTAACCCAATGAGCGGTTCACTTAACTCAACTGAGGCAATAGAGCTCCCCCGCAGATGAGCTGCGGTTTCGACACTTGGTGTCATGACTGTCATTTTGGATGATACGAGTTCAATATCTTGTTCAATGTCATCGATGTAACAGATTTTAGTTTTCGTTGTCTCAACGCATGAAAGCGCTGCAGCACTTCGGAACCCCCAAGCGTACAACACGTGTTGGTGCTTTGCATTTGAATCGAGCAACGCACTGATTCGACACGCAAGCGTTCTTGACTGATTCTGAATGCCAGAGATGTTGCCAACAACGTTTAGCCCATACGCTCTGAATTGTTTTGTTTCCTCTTCAGAACCAAGAATGACAATTTCATGACCGCCGCCAATATGTTGGCAAACAAGACGCAGTAACCCGATGATTTCAGGAGAAGTCGATGGACTTGAAGGGGCAATGAAGTGAAGTGCAGTCACAGCATCACTTTCTCTTTAGATTGTCTCCAAGTCTGCCTGTGTAATGCAAGTAGAACATCTCAGCAACATTGTTTCCAAGTTCCTTCGAGAGTTCCACAGCAAGTTTACGCATTTCAGAAATGGAATGAACGTTATAGGGGTCCACCTTGCTAAGTGTTGCAACTACTGGATACGAGGCATCATTGGCTGGGAACAATCGCACCTTGTTATCAACATCAATGACGCGTACTCTGCAATTGGCGACTGGATTTGCCGTTTGACCATCTGTGGTCAATGCAAACGCAGTCATTTCAACATACACAACCGTAGATGCGCCGACTGCTTTTCCCAGTTCACCAATCGATAGAATGTTTCCGTAACGGTCTTTCGTCGCACTGACGCGCATGATGTCTTGCGGCGAAATCAACGTCGTAACAACATTTTCCTTAAGCAAGAGCTCCGTGACATTGTCAGCGACAACTCTTCGCAATCTACTTGGATGCAACAAGTTTCGACGATCATCAACAAAGACTGCAGTTGGAGCGTCAGGCAAAACAAATACCGCTTCTTTTTGCGGCTCTTCTGACAGGATGTAACTTGCGCCTGCCATCAAGTTGCAACTTTGCAATATACAACCAACGAGACAGATTACAAATAATACGCAAAGACGAATCATTGGCCTAACTCCGGTCTGTATCTGTCAGGATTTTTAGGTTCTTCATGTAAGTAGAAGAGCCACGCAGTTTCCTTGATAAACTCTGATAACAGTCCGCGTTCAATGTCTGCTTTCGCTGCCTCTTCATGCGTCAGCACACTTGGGCGCCTTGGAAACATGGAATTGATTTCAAATGTTTGGTCAAAGCCATCTTGCTCAAAACTGTTCTTCTCAATAACTCCGATGAGCGCATCGATGCGGCCTTCCCAAAGCCACTGATTGCCTGGGGGCGTGAGTCTGTAATTCTGAATTTGAATGTAGATAACTCTGTCGACTTTCAAATCATTCACAATTTCGCTTGATGACATTGCTGTCCACTGCGAAGTGGTGTATTGCCAATTGGCAACCTCAGTTGGACTTAGGACTCTAACGTTTTGAATGTTCGTCGCGATACGTCCTGCAACGGCTTCTGCAATAATGTTCGCCATTCCGGGATGTTCGTAATGCATCACTAAATCCGCTTCAATGACCACTGCGACAGTTTGACCGCTTAAGTCATACTCCGCTGGTTTTTCAATAAGCATCTGATCTTCATGTGCTTGAGCCATCGCACCACCGAATCCGATGATGTTGCAATTTGCTAGACACAAGAAGGTGAGCAAAATTAAGGTTGAAAGAATAATACGTTTCATTAAAAAACTCCGCGATAAGCAAGGATTTTAAAGCCCCAAGCGAGGAGCGCAAAGATGCCTAGAAGAATAATATACTTCCGAGCACAAAATGGCATCCAAATCAGTGCTAAGGAACGTCCCGTTACTGCTGTAAAGATAGCTATAACGCCGGTTAGTAATGTTCCAATGGCTAAAACGAGCCCCATCGGTTGAGCGAATAGAGATTGCAAAAAATGGCCTCTGACAGCGTGAGCAAAGGAAGTCGTCATCCCGCACGTTGGGCAAGGGATGTCAGCAGCGACAATCCAGCCGCACGTGGGCAAGCCTAGTTGATGGTGTGTTCCAACCCCGCCCTGACTTGGCGTGACCCAAACAGCTGCAAGTAAAATAACACAAACGGCAACCGCAATGATTGCTGCATACATTCTGCTTTCTTGTGTCGCTCTCAATACTTCCATATGCAGTTCATTCACCTAGTATGATATCGCAAGTGTATTGGATAGATGGACATATTGACCTTGCTTCGATTGCTGTTCGGGGTCGAGATGTTTTAAAACAGAGCACAAATCCACAAGAAGCGTGTATTTCGATTCCTGATTTAGTTGAGAGTCCAATCCGGACGTTCTTTGGAACTATCTACACAACGTTTACCAATGGGTCCTTCGGATTTTCATCTTCTGATGACCGCGATGGCGCTCACCGAGCAGGTCTTGAACAACTCACCGTGTATGACAGACTCGCTAACGATGGACATCTCACCAAACAAATGAATGGGTTAAATATTGGTGACCAGTTATCGATGCTACTTGTGATGGAGGGCGCAGACCCCATCCGAAATCCTGATGAAGTCAAGTGGTGGCGAGAACAAGGACTTAGAGCAGTTGGACTGACATGGTCAGACGGCACCCGGTATGCCGGTGGCAATCGTTCACTTGGCCCAATTACTGAAGAAGGAAAAGAACTCGTATCTGCCCTTGATGAATCAGGCATTGTGCATGATGTTTCACACTTAGCAGATGAAGGCGTTGAACAATTGTTTACTCTCGCGAAGGGCCCAATCATTGCAAGCCACTCGAATAGCCGCCTACTGCTCAACACAGAGTCCCAGCGAAACTTACGCGATGACCATGCCAAAGAGCTGCTTTCTCGCGGTGGCGTCATTGGGTTGAACTTATGCACGCAATTCCTTGCTGAACCATTCGATAGAGAAACACACACGGCGACCATCGAAGATTGCATCACACATGTCCTTCATTTCTGTTCAATCGCTGGAAACAATTATCAAGTTGCGCTTGGCTCTGACTTTGACGGCGGATTTACGCCAAAGTATTTACCGATTGGCATCAAGCATCCATCAGCACTTAACGTCCTCGCAAGCGCACTTAAAGAAGCTGGGTTTACAGAAGATGAATTGAAATCATTTGCACATGGCGCTTGGCACCGCGTCTTTAATTCAGTGGAGTGCTAAACGGTACGCACGTTCCACCAGTTTGCACTTCAGTCAACAGATGAAGTTTAACGCCAGTGCCGTGAAGTTCTGCAACTGATACCGCGTCATCTGTAAAGAAGTGCAGCACAACGTCACATGAAGCGAGAAGTTCGATGCCACCACATGCCATGCTGATCAGGTCACGGTGTTTGTTTACCCATGCCGCAACAATCGTTGTTTCTCTAAATGCCTCGGCGTGCGAAAGGACATGGACTGTTCCTTCACCATCAATTGCAATTTCAATCTCAGCAAATTCTGGGCAACGCGGCTTAATCGCGAGTAAACCATCAACATACGATGAAAGTGTTGCTTCTGATGCAATGACTTTTTCAACGACTGCGTCTTCAACAAGCACTTCTTGCTCGCTTTCTTCCGTGACTTGCGGAGTTGCCTCTTCTTCAATCTGCTCAACCGGGAATTCCGGAAGGACTCGCTGAGTTGTTTCTAAAACGTCTTCTTGCGTTGAAGTTGCTCGCAATCGACTTAACAAATCAATTAGGTTGCACGAACGAGGAATACTGCATTGAGATTGCACTTTTGATTGTGACCCCATGGCAGGGAGCGGATGTCCTACTTCAACATGCATACCAAGTTGATGTTTTGCTGTTTGAACAATTCTGCTTGACGCGTCGTTTGCTGCCCGTTCTTCTGCACCGACAATAACGATGCGAATTGGCGGCAAACTGTCTTGGTCTTTTGTAGCAGTCACATAACTTTTAAGGAGTCGATATGCTCCCACAACTGCTGCTTGGTCAGCACCAGATAAAAGCGTAATGATGTCAGGGTCGCCATGAAGAAGCGAGACTGCATCGCCATCTGGGGGAGGTTGAACTATCCAGTGCGACACTGGCGAATCAATGTTGTTTAAAATCGTTTCAATCGAACGGCATGATTCAAGTTCAACTGGCATGTTTCCAATTGAAGCAAAGTCAATCGTCTCATCATGCATTCGGACAAGCATTGCATTCCCATTGCCTGCCGCCCTACCCGCATACGGCACAAGCCAAAGCCCGCCTTGAACAGGTAAATGTGCTGGAATCAACAACTCAACAGTTGTCTGAACTGCCGCGTCTTCTGCTGTCGTAAACAGAGCTGCAATTTGAGCGTATTGTTCAGAACTTGGTGACATCGATGTCCTCAGATGGTGTTATCTTTCCGATGACGGCTGAATTGCTGTCGTGTTCTTCAGTGATGGTTGGTTCTGGAAAGGATTCTGGTGGCGTTGGTCTCGACGCGACTCGCCGTGCAAGTTCTGCCGCTCTGTTCGTAGGAGCAGCCTGAACCTCGACAATCGGCTTCTCAACATGAATGCCCTCAAGCCACTCAACAAGCGAAGTGAAATCCTGTTCGGCATCACTGTCAGGCGCAAAGTCCACGACTGGCTGGCCAAAACTAGCTGCTTCCCGCAATGTTTCATGGTCACGAATAACACATGGTGCAACTTCTGGAGCAAAAGATTCTTGGAGCCGTTGAAGAAGTGTCCGAGCAAGCGGTGATGGGCGATGTATTGAAGGCAGAATGCGGCATGCAACCGGTTTCCCGATGCGAGCAATCAACGCCTCGATTGTTTTTCGTTGTCGACGTGCACCACGAATTGAGAAGTACCCTGTTTCAACTGGAATGATTGCTTCGGTCGCAGCCCTGAGTGCGTTGTATGTGAGCAAGCCAATGTTCGGGGGACAATCAATGATGCATCTATCAAAATGGTCGCTCCACAGATTGAGTAAGCTTTCAAGCCTTCGGTCGCGGTCTGGCAACTGATGGAGTGAACTACCGGGAGCTTCAAGCGCCGAGAGCATCATCGTGCTTGGTGCGAGATGCAAGTTGCGAGTCACTTCCCACAGGTAATCATCTCTATCCAACCCATGATCGTGATGCCCCACCATAGCATCACCGATATGGGATTGAATCTGTTCTTCAGGAACGCCTAGCCCTGCCGCGCAGTGTGCTTGGGGGTCCATGTCGACGAGCAATGTCCGCAATCCTTTTTTAGCGTAGACAGCCGCGATGTTAATTGCGGTTGTCGTCTTACCGCAGCCGCCTTTTTGGTTCACAATTGCAAACGTTCTCAAAAAGTACCTCTCTCTGGTTTAAAAGTCACATAACCAACAGTACCTTATCGGAAGCACAATCAAATTCGCTTGAAGATTGGAGTTATCCGAGGTGACCGCCCACAGATGCCCATGCAAGAGTCACCATTTGCTCCTCGACGTCTTCAGCGATTGCTCCACCCGACTCATTCATTACGATTAATCTCGTTAGACCATCCAGATGCTTTTTGTCTGACTGCATGCGTTTATTGAGGTCATCGACTGATTGCGGAACTGGAAGCAAAGTAGGCAGGCCATAGGATGAAACAAGTTCGCGAACACTGTCGACTTGACCGGCATCAATCAAGCCCATCGCTTCACTAAGCGCTGCCGCAGCACAAAGTCCGATGGCAACCGCCTCGCCGTGATACAAATCAAGTGCCTTAATTGGCTCAATTGCGTGTGCAAACGTATGTCCTAAGTTCAACAGCGCCCGACTTCCGGTTTCACGCTCATCTGCTTCGACAACTTCTTTTTTAATCACAGCGCTCAGCGTGACAAGTTCGATTAAGGCGTCTTCATCACAATCGAGAATTAAATCTCGCTTTGATTGCAGCAATGCCATCAAGTCACCATGTCCAAGTAGCGCATGCTTGATGCACTCTGCAACACCACACCTAAGTTGGAGCTCGTCAAGTGATTTTAATGTTGTGACATCAGCGACAACAAGTGATGGTTGCCAAAACGCGCCAATCATATTTTTAATGTGCACACCACCATCGCCTTGCATATTGACCCCCGTCTTCCCGCCGATTGATGCATCAACCATTGAAAGCAGCGTCGTTGGAATCTGAATGCACGGTATGCCTCTCATGTAA
>JAYZCQ010000051.1:0-4443 GCA_036338245.1 Planctomycetota bacterium | reverse complement strand
TTTACATCCCCCAAAATTGTTATGATAATCAATTTTAACTTTAGAACGCTTTTAAACTTGAAACCGAACTTGAAAAAACGAAACGACTCCACCCCTGCTAAAATCCCAAACCTATGACTAACACCTACCCAATGGAAGATTTAGTATCACTCTGCAAGAGGCGAGGGTTTATTTTCCCTGCAAGTGAGCTTTATGGCGGCATCAACGGTTTTTGGGACTATGGACCACTCGGTACAGAACTCAAAAACAACCTCAGAGATGCTTGGTGGCATGACATGGTGCATTGCCCCCCCATTGGTCCTGACGGCGAACCTCTGAGTATCGTTGGTATCGATTCATCCATTATTCAAAATCCAAAAGTATGGGAAGCCTCGGGGCATGTTGGCGGATTCAATGACCCGATGGTTGATTGCCGTGAAACAAAATCGCGGTACCGCGCAGATCACCTCCTTGCTATTTCAAATCCTTCGAACGAAGGACAAATGTATGCATTCGTTGAAGACGACGAAGAAAGTTACGAACGCGCATGCAAACTCCTTGCAAAATATGAAAAGGTTGATGCAATTGACGAGTCATATGTCACGACTTCACTTGTTTCATTAGATTCTGAAGATTTCGCAAGAGTGGTTGGGCCTGACACAAAAGAAGTAGGCACGCTTACTGAGCCTCGTCAATTCAGTTTAATGTTTGACACAACAGTTGGTGCTACGGGTGGTGACGATAACAAAGCGTACTTACGACCCGAAACTGCTCAAGGCATTTTCTTAAACTTCATGAATGTTGTAGACACCTCGCGTGTAAAAGTCCCATTCGGAATTGCGCAAGTAGGCAAAGCATTTAGAAACGAAGTCACGCCTCGGAATTTCATTTTTAGAAGCCGTGAGTTTGAACAAATGGAAATCGAATGGTTCTGCCATGAAGACGAAGCACCGAAGTGGTATGAATTTTGGTGTGACGTTCGCAAACAGTGGTGGAAAAAACTTGGCTTAACCGCAGACAACTTACAAATGCGCCAACACGATTCAGATGAACTTGCGCACTATGCCAAAGAAGGCTGCGGAACATTTGATATTGAGTATCAATTCCCATTTACCGCTCCTGGTTTTGGCGAACTTGAAGGTGTTGCACATCGTGGCAATTACGATTTAACAAGACATGGCGAATTCAGCGGCAAGAAAGTCAATTACTTCGACCAAGAGAAGAATGAACGATTTGTTCCGCATGTCATTGAGCCCTCTGCAGGTCTTAGCCGTGGAACTCTTGCATTGCTCGCCGAAGCGTACACACCGGATGACAGGCCTTCAAAAGTATTTATGAAGTTTAATCCTCGGATTGCACCCATAAAGGCTGCAGTCTTTCCGCTCGTCAATAAAAATGGAATGCCTGAGATTGCTAAAAAACTGTATGACGACTTGCGCACAAAGCATGTCGTTCAATATGACGTTAAGCAATCCATTGGTAAACGCTATGCACGCATGGATGAGGCTGGAACACCATTTTGTTTTGTTATTGATGGCGACACTCTTGACGACAACACGATTACTGTTCGTGACCGCGACACTGCTAGTCAAGAACGAATCAACATCGAACAAGCGGTTTCATATCTTGATGAAAAATTAACTCGCTAATATCTGCCAAGCAATTGTAAACACTGCTAAGTCTGCCACGACATGGCTGATGTATGCAGGCCATATAGAGGTGTACTTTTGATAGAGGTAGCACCACAAGCAACCTGCAATGAATATCGCGACACTCCCAATTGCAACGATCGACGCATCCCCAAAGTTCCAAATCACGATGACATGGTGAGCAGTAAAAAAGAAGGCAGCAAGCAGAATTCCTTTGATTGGGCCAGCAACTGTTTTGCATTTTGTATAGACAAACCAACGCCACACATATTCTTCCATAAGTGCATTGATAAATGAAATCATGATGGCAAATGACCAAAACATGACTGGTGTCGTTAAGCCAAACAGTTCAATCTGTTGCCTTATTCCTTCTTTGTCAACGTATGTTTCAAGACAATAACTATAAAGAAGCCAGATCGCGCAACCGACAGGGATTGACCAAATTCCGCCGACTACAATTCCGCGTAACGATGATAGCGACCAACTGAGTTTCTCCTTATCAATAAGAAGCAACCAAAGTACTGGCATGGCAACAAGCCACACTTTCATCACGAACCAGATGCCTTGACCAATTGAGCCAAAATTGAGCGATGCGACAATCCCAATAAGTGGCGCGGGCAATAACAACGTCAATGCTAACAATGCCCTGTTCTTAGATTTCATCTCATTTATCTTACTATTAAAGTGATAAACCACTAAATCATCGCATTGAAATATTTTGCTTGGGGATGATGCACAATAATGGCGCTTGTGGACTGCTCAGGGACAATTTCCCAAGATTCAGTGAGCGAACATCCAATTCGCTCTGGCTCAAGGAGTTTAAACAACACTTCTTGCTTGTCCATTTCCGGACATGCGGGGTAACCAAAACTGTAACGACTGCCACGATACCCTTGAGCAAAGAGTTCTTTTGGTGTCGGCTTGTCTTCATCAGCAATACCGATTTCCATTCGCATTTGCTTATGCCAATACTCCGCAAGCCCCTCAGCGCACTCAACACCGATCCCGTGAAGATACAAGTATTCCGTATACTCGTCATTGTCGAATAACTCGCGTGTTCGCTTGCTTACTTCACTGCCTACAGTGACGCATGACATGCCAATGACATCTCGTTCTTCGCCAACAGGTTTAAAGAAATCACTCAAGCACCGCTTGCTTCGCTTGCTCTGACGAGGGAAGGTGTAGCGAGCGATTTCTTTTTCGACATCATCACCATCGTAAATCACAACATCGTTGCCATCACTGTGACATGGCCACCAACCATAGACTATTTTAGGTCGCAAGATTGATTCTTCTTGGCACTGAACTTTCAACCGCTCAAATATAGGCTTAATTACATCATTCTCAAGTTCAACAAACTCATCAGCAGAAAGCGCTCCTTTTCTAAAGCCCCACTGGCCTCTAAAGAGCGCTGTCGTATTTATGTAAGGAAAGATGTTATCGAGGTCAAACTCTGTCACTACCTTTGAACCATAAAATGGAACTTCAGGAACTGCAATTGTTGCGACCTGTTCCGGTTCACTACTTCCACTCTTCTCAATTCGATCTTTTCTTCCAGCCTGCACCTTTGCTTCAACTTCTCTTCGCTTTTCAAGCCGTGCGTCGATTGTAGCATCAACTTCATTCAAATCACCTGCAACAAGCTTGTCACACACAGCAAGGGCTTCAAATGCATCTCTACCGTAATAAAGCGAACCATTGTAAATATTACGTAAATGTGATTCTGCCCAATGCCTCGTGAGTGCCGCGCCTCCAAGAAGTACAGGGATTTCGATAGACTTATTGTTTAAAACGTGCAGATTTTGCTCCATGACGCCAACTGATTTAACAAGTAGTCCAGACATGCCAATTGCATCTGCTTCATGTTCTGTTAAAGCTACAAGGATTTCTTCAATCGTTTTGCGTATCCCAATATTGAACACAGAATACCCGTTGTTTGTCAAAATAATGTCAACGAGATTTTTACCGATGTCATGCACATCACCTGCGACTGTTGCAAGCACAATTCTTCCCTTGTCAATTGCTTCACCTTTTTCCATGTGCGGTTCAAGATGCGCAACTGCACGCTTCATCACTTCTGCAGATTGCAACACAAATGGCAATTGCATTTGACCTGAACCAAACAGTTCTCCAACTGTCTTCATGCCATCAAGCAAGTGATTGTTGATAATTTGAAGAGCACTCCAAGATTGAAGCGCCTCATTGAGTGCGTCTTCTAATCCATCTTTCTTCCCATTTATAACATGCTTCCGAAGTCGCTCTTCAAGAGTGAGTGCTTCTTCAATCTCATCTTCGATAATCTCATCACTTTCAAACAGTGATAAGAAGTAAATGAGTGGATCAAACTCGCCTTCACGCTTGTCATATATGAGTTTAATCGCTCCATCCCAGTGCTCCTCTGATATGCGGTGTTTCGGCAAAATTTTTGACGCATGAACAATTGCTGATGTCAGACCACGCTCAATAGCTTCATGCAAAAAGACTGAGTTAAGCACACGCCTTGCTGCAGGTTTCAAACCAAAACTGACATTTGAAACGCCAAGCAAGAAACCACATTCAGGCAACTCTGTTGCAAGTATTTCGATGGCATCAAGTGTTTCAAGTGCAAGTTTTCGGTCGGCTTCCATTCCTGTTGCAATCGTAAAGGTTAAGACATCAATCATCATGTCTGCTGACTGGAGTCCCCACTTGTTGGTGTATAAGTCATGGAGTCGCTTGGCAATCTCTACCTTTCTATTATCAGTTTTTTCCAAGCCTTGTTCATCAATAGTCAGTGCGACTGTTGCAGCGCCGGATTGTTTGATTAGTGGGCAGA
>JAYZCQ010000050.1:0-4756 GCA_036338245.1 Planctomycetota bacterium | reverse complement strand
GGTCTCTTACAATCCACTGTTTGATGCTTCAAGTGAAGCAAGCCGCATCCTTCAAATGGATTATGTCGACGCAAGGCAAGCCATCGACCGGCTTCATGGTCACCGAAGGCAAGAAGTGCTTCACTACATTGCATCAAACGAGGAAGAACTCATGCCAATTGTGGAAGTGTCAGCGCAGAAACAGCTAGCAAGAGTGTGAATGTTAAACATCGCTAAATGTGCCGCGGGTCAACATCAATTCAAGCGTTTGACAGACGATGTCTACATCTCGTTGCGTTAGCATCGTGTAGAAGGGAAGGGCAACCGTTCGCTTAGAAAGTGATTGAGCAACTGGGCAAGCATTCTCATTCGTGTCATACGAATGGAAGGGTGGAAGCGTGGGAATAGACTGATAAAAGTCAGCCGCGCCAATGTCATGCCTGTGCAGTCCTCGGATGACTTCATCTCGCTCTTCTCTTGAGAAACGGTCACCAAGCCTAACGACGTACCCATCCCAACTCATCTCAACGTCGGGCTCAATGGTTGGGCACATGATTTCTGTGATGCCGCAAAGACGTTCGGTGTACCACTCTGCAATTGCTGCACGTTTTTCTAAGATTGCTTCCATCCGACTCATCTGAATACAGCCAACAGCAGCATGGACCTCACTGAGGCGGTAGCCATGTCCTCTAGCATGGAGGTGTTCGTCTGTGCGAACTTGGTGGAGGTCCTCAAGAGTTGCGACGGGGCTGCTGTCGTACCCATGGTTTCTTGCTAGCCTGCACCCTTTTGCGAGATGGTCATCATCTGTCACAATCATACCGCCTTCAACGCAAGTGAGCTGCGATGCTGAATGGAACGCAAACACGGCAACCCTGCCGAATGTCCCAACTTGTCGTCCGTCAAGTTTACTGCCAATGGCTTGTCTCGCATCCTCGATGAGGGGAATCTCAAATTCTTGAGCTAACCGAGCAAGTTCATCAATACCTGCTGGATTGCCAAACGTGTGCGTCGCAATAATTGCTTTAGTCGACTCGCCAATCTTCGATTCAACGTCCTTCACATCTAAGTTCAGTGTTCTAGGATCACAATCTACAAAGCGAGGCGTCGCGCCAATATGGAGGATGGCTGAGGCAGTGGAGGGAAAGGCAAAAGAGGCGGTTAGCACTTCGTGTCCCTTTCCAACGCCTAGCGACTCAAGTGCGATTTCCATAGCACTATTACCTGAGTTTGTCGCAATTCCGTTTCGATTATTGGTGTGTTTGCTAACGAGGTCCTCAAACTTTTTCGTCCAAGGACCTAATGTTAACTCTTGGCTACGCAACGCGTCAGTTGCCGCAAGAATCTCTTCTTCGGTAATGTTTGCAAGACTGAGAGGGATTTGAGAGGACACTTCAGTTACTGAGTGCTTACTGCGGCAAGCGCTTTGTCAGCGAGTCCCATCTTCTTGAGATAGAGCCAAGCTGCTTGTGTTTTAAGTGGCTGAATGACATCGCCGCCACCAGCTGCAATGATGCCAAGATATTTTTGGTCGATATCTAGAAGTGGCTCTTGCCCGCGTGCCATCAAGAGGAGCGTCATCACGTCAGCTTTGTTAACGCCTATGCGTTTGAGCAGAGTTGCTTGTTCAATGGCATCATTCATAATGAGGTCATCTGTAATCTGAAGCATCGCGAGCAACATGTACTCTTGTTGAGTGCTGTCATCTTTTGTTTCATGCAACAATTTCCATGCCTTTTCAGGTTTTACCTTGATGAGTTGTCTAAATGCGCGACTTGCGGAGTCTCTGCGTCTTGGAGACGCATCATCTTCAAACTTTGAGAGTTCAGTGTAGAGCCTAATTTGATTTGCTTCACTGAGTTTGGGGGCAGCTTCAAATGCCCACTCTGTTGAATCTCGGTGGCCGCGTTTAATGAGATCGGCTAGTGCGTCAACGTCACTATTAGTCACTCGATCGATTGGTTTATTCACAGCGCCAGATGTAGCCATTAACCCAAGCAATGAATCATCAAGGTCAATATCTAATCGCTCAATCATCTTTGGTGTTGGAATGATGTCCGACTCAAGCAGCACCAGCAAATACCTGACTTGTTCTTTCCTGTTTGGTTCTGTTGGAAACTGGTTTACCCAGAGGGTGATGCCATCATCAGGAGCAACAACAAGAAGTGTGTGTAAGGCGAAGTAGCGTTCATTGTCGTTGAGTGCAACGGCATTATTTTCGATGATGTCGTTCAACCAGCCCGCGGCGCTTTGAAGCTTGTATTGGCGAATCATTTGGAACGTCGTTTGGAGGGCTTTGTCTTTTTCAATGCTCGATGCTCGTCGAAGTCGCCGAGTTACTTCATCGATGACTTCTTCTTCATCGAGCAACAGTGAAGCAAACATTGCAACACTCAATTCGGTAGTGCTAGATAAATCTCGCAACATTGTTTTGTTTGGTTCTTCGCCTAGCATTGACAATTCTGAAATGAGCCAAAGTTTTGGGGTGTTCTCAAGAAGTGGCCACTTTAGTAGCGATTCCAATTGTTCTTTTTGAACAAGTCCGTCATCAATCGCTTGCAAAAGTAAGTGCTCGCGGGCAAGTGGCGCAACTTGTTGCACAAGCCAAGGGTCGATTGTTTGTTCATCGCTTAACTCAGCGAGGCCAAGAACAGCATGGACTTGAACCGGCCAATCAGGATGTTGTGCAAACTGAAAGAAGAATGGTCGTAGGTCGATGTCCCTTAAATTTCTTAGGGCTGCGAGGTTAATCAAACTCTTGTCACTACTTGTCGCTTTTTGCAATTGCACAAGCGCTGCATCAGTTTTATCTGTATCTCGAGAAACTGACGCAACCATCAATGTTGTGACCACCATGACAATAATGTATTGCATGTTGCGATTGTAACATTAAATGAGGTGATTTCTTACAAAATAGGGGCGTCAAAGCGATGAAAGAAGTGCTGTTACTTCCTTGAAACAGCACTTCCTCATCGCGTGATTCGGGAAGGTTCCTTCCTTGCCCGTGATTTTGAACCGATAGATTGGGCGTGGTTCCGAATGGCCCAAGTGAGTTGGTCAACAAGTTCCCGGAGTTCCACCTGCTCAGTCCCGCATTTTTGTTGAGGCATGTCGCTTTGAAGCTCTTCAGTGATGCGTTTTACAGCGGCATGAACGGTTGAGTGGTTCTTGCGACCGAGTGCTTGAGCAAGCTCCGGGTAGCTCATGTTTGTCATTGAGCGTCCTAGGTACGCAGAAACAGAACGCCAGAAGACAACAGTTGTCGCCCTTGAACGCCCACGTAGTTCATGGCTAGAGATGGCTGCTCTTTTACAGACGGCTTCAATGACGTCATTCATGCTTACTTGGGTATGCACGTTATTCGATGTTTTCATGACTTGTTGAACGGAATCAATGCCTAAACTTGATTCGCTCTTCATGAGAAGTCCACTGACTGCCTTTAATCGAGTCATGACACCTTCAATCTCACGAACTGAACCAACCGCTTGAGAAGCGAGGTGGTCGATAGCGCCTTCAGTCAACGATATACCTTTGACTAGAGAGAGCTTGGCGATGATTTGTTTTCGCGTTTCGCGGTCTGGTCTGCTGATTTCAGCAATCATGCCGGCGACGAAGCGATTAGCTAGGGCTCTGTTAAGTTGTTTGATTTGGCGTGGGTCTTCGTCAGAAGCAAGGACGAGTCGAGCGCCTCTTAGCCCAGCAGCATCGAGGGTATGAAGGAGTTCTTCCTGCGTCTTCTTTTTGCTCGCAACGAAATGGACATCATCAATTGCGAGGAGGTCGAGCGTGCGATAGCGATTTCTGAATCGGGCAAAGTCTCCACATCTTGAACTTGCGATGAATTCATTGGTGAACTGCTCTGCAGTGATGTATCGGATTTTGCTTCCCTCAACTTGTGCTGCGTGCTTGCAAATGGCTTGAAGCAAATGAGTTTTGCCAACGCCGCACGCGCCATGAATAAAGAGTGGGGAGATGCTGAGCCCAGTTGATGACGACATCTCTTTCGCAGCAGCACAGGCAAGGGCATTGCATTGCCCGACAACAAACTCATCGAAACCAAGCAATTGCCTGACCCGCTTGATGACAGGACGTTGGTGTTGTTCAGTTGGAGCGAGAAGAGGTTGTGTAATTTTTTTCTGGCAAGTCTGCTCTTGAACACAAACCGTGTATTGAATATTTTCGTTGCCGTACGCCTCTTGCAACGCTTTTGATAACTGCTCTGAAAAACGGTCGCGAATCCAACCGGCGGCGAGTGGAGTTGCAGCATGTATATGAACCTCATTGTCACCGCAGTCGAACGCTGTCCCTGCAAACCACATGTTGTATGGTCGCTTCCCCATCGATTGATTGAGCGATGCTCTTACTTGCTGCTCAATGGTTGGGTTGTTTGCTTGATCCATAAGACTGGATTCGCCTCACACAAAATGGACGCCGAGATTTAACAGAGTCCATTCAAAACCAATGCTCATCCTTAAGCAGTTCAGGGAGAGTACTCAATTAATAGACGAGTGCAACCCCCCAATTTGTGAGACGGGAGCGGAATTGACAATCTGTTTTTCATAAGTGCAGTGTTTGCCTGAGTCAACAGTCTTGATTTTTTTTTCAATTCGACTTATGCACAATAGCGAACAAAGTGTGGACAAGTTCAGCACAACTTATACATGAATGCGTGCCGAGATTGAATCTGTGCAAAGTCCCACTTGGCGTAGAGTTTACTTGCTTTTGCATTCTCGTTATCGACGACAAGCGTAATCCGTTGAAAGTTATGATGTTGTGC
>JAYZCQ010000049.1:0-18618 GCA_036338245.1 Planctomycetota bacterium | reverse complement strand
CCAATCGTTGAGTTCATGAGCTGGTCATTTAGTCTCGTGGCTGCCGATCCAATTTTGAATAACGCTCCAAAGATGTTATACATGTCTGGCGGCCAATTTGGGTGTCCAATTGTATTCAGAGGTAACGACGGCGCAGGTGGTCAACTTGCTTCGACGCACTCATGGAGTGTTGAATCGCTCTACGCGAATGTTCCGGGATTGAAAATGGTGATTCCGTATGACGCGTATGACGCAAAAGGGCTCCTTAAAACTGCAATCCGAGATGACAACCCGGTATTCTTCTTAGAATCAGAACGCCTTCTTTCAACGAAGGGGCACGTGCCTGAAGAAGAATACACGATAGAATTTGGTAAAGCGCTCATCCGCAGAGAAGGCGCAGATTGCACAATCATCAGCTTTGGTCGTCCACTACACTTCTGTTTAGAAGCAGCAGATGAGCTTGCTAAGGAAGGCATCAGTTGTGAAGTCATCGATGGCCGTACAATCAGACCGCTCGATATTGAGACGATGATTACATCCGTAAAGAAAACAAACGCTTGCGTCGTGGTTGACCAATCATGGC
This sequence comes from Planctomycetota bacterium, assembly GCA_036338245.1. Taxonomy (GTDB): domain Bacteria; phylum Planctomycetota; class Phycisphaerae; order Phycisphaerales; family SM1A02. The sequence continues at coordinate 18,056 of JAYZCQ010000049.1, read as the reverse complement.
CATTTGCATCAGTCGGCTCGGAAATTGCATCTCAAATTCATCGTTATTGCTTCGATGACCTTGATAATCATGTGCACAGAGTGCATAGTGACGATGTGCCAACGCCATATGCGTACAATTTAGAACAAGCGTATTTGCCAAACTCACACAAAATATGTGAAGCTGTTCGATCAGCGACATATAACATTTAAGTGAAAGATTTGATTCATGCCAATTGATATCACGATGCCAAGGCTCTCAGATACCATGGAAATGGGCACAGTGTTGCACTGGCATGTCAAAGAGGGCGATGAAGTTTCATCCGGCGACGTACTCGCTGACATTGAAACGGATAAAGCAACAATGGAGTTGCAATCATTTGATGATGGTATTGTCCAAAACATCTTGATTCCGGCAGGGGAGCAAGTAAGCGTTGGCACTGCGATTGCAAGACTTCTAGAAGAAGACGAAGACCCAAGTGACGCGTCAGCATCCGAAGTTGCAGCGCCTGCAGAAGCACCATCACTTGTTGAAGAATCCTCTTCTCCGGAACCAACTCAATCGCAACCATCGGCGCAGCCAAGTTCGGGCGGCGCGCGCGTGAGTCCGGTTGCCAGAAGACTTGCTGAAGATCACGGTCTTGACTTGTCAACGATTCAGGGTTCTGGCCCATCAGGGCGAGTCATCAAACGAGATATTTTGCAGATTATTGATGCAACTCAGGAAACTGAAGCAGCTGTAGTGCCAACACCACAATCATCAAATGTCGTTGCAAATGTGACGCCAGTCCAGCAACCGCTAGCGCCAACAGCACCATGGCAACAAGACAGAACTGAACCGCTCTCAAATATGCGGCAGATTATTGCAAAGCGGCTCGTTGAGTCAAAGCAGTCGATTCCTCATTATCAAGTGTCAATGACATTCGATATGGACCCGCTCATGGATATGCGAAAAGCACTCAATGAGCAACTCTCCACAACTGGCATTAAGTTGTCTGTCAATGATTTCCTTGTTCGCTGTTGTGCATTGGCGATGTCGGAACACCCAGCGTTTAACGCGTCATTTGGTGGAGATTGCATCCTGTATCACGGGCCTGTGAACATTGGCATGGCAGTCGCATTACCTGAAGAACGAGGCGGCGGTCTAGTCGTTGCTTCAATCCGTAACGCAGACCAGAAAAGTTTGAGAACAATTAGCCAAGAGTCAAGTTACCTCGCGAAGAAGGCTCGCGAGTCTGGATTGACAATGGATGAAATGGCTGATGCGACGTTTACGATTTCTAATCTTGGCATGTTTGGAGTTGAACACTTCACCGCAATTATCAACCCGCCAAACAGTGCGATTCTCGCAGTTGGTGCGGCGATTGAAAAACCAGTCGTGCGAGATGGCGAACTTGTAGTCGGGCATGAAATGTCTGCTACACTGAGTCTAGACCACCGAGTCATTGATGGCGCAATGGCAGCACAATATTTGAAGACCTTGAAAGGTTACATCGAGAACCCAGCATCACTGCTTGTGTAAACGAAGGAGTTGAAGATGAGCGCGAAACAAACTTCAGAAACGAGGCCAAGAATCTATGACGGAGATGGTGATGCATTGATGGAAGCCGATCGTCAGGCTAATCGTGTCATTATCCTTCCAAGCGGTGACCCAAAGAAAGCAACTGCGACAAGAGAACGAATCAGAGTTCAGTGGGGTCAATTCCTCCTTGCAGACATGATGTCGCGCAGATACCGAACACTCATTTGTGGTGTGAATCCTGAAGATAACAGTCATGGTCTCATCAGCACAATTGGTGAGATGATTCCAACAAGTCAGTGGGATAATGAAAGCATTACGAAGTACGCACGCGGGTATGCTGAACTTTCACCAGACAAAGTACTTGTACTCAAATATGACATGGATGAAGTAAACGTGCTTGCACTACTTCGCCCACTTAATCGAGACGCATTTACGCTTGATGATTTGAAAACTGGTTTTCAAAAAATTGCAGACATGGTTGAACGTAGATGGGACAGAATGCCTGCTGCTAGCGTCAGTTTCCTTGGTGCAAAATCAAATCGACTTGTTGACGAACATGGAAACGAGCCGACATTTGAGTCAGTGATTCGGACGATGTTTGAAGCGGGTTACCGTGGTGATGTATATCCATCCTTGAGAATGTGGGAGAGCGCCCCAACAGGCGTTTTTGCGACGTATCCATTCCCGGACAGTCTTAAAGTCATGCGAAGCGGTGGTTTTTAACTACCGTTGACCTGCGAGTCTTCGCACAGTCATCACAAACGAAGCGGTCATGCTCTTTAAGAGTCCCCAACAGATAATTGACCATAACAGTCCACCAATAATTGAACAAATGGCGACGCCTAGATTGGCATCCGCGATACTTCGGTTCAGTAATGCTGGGACTGTTGATGCGCCATGCATTGTTGAAAACATTTGAGAGATTGGCGATAGCGAATTGAAGACGGCGCTCGGAAACGCAGTTGAACTTAAAGGCATAACACACAACCCGAGTCCAAATATAATGATTGAAACGAGCGTGAGCGTTGTGATGATTGCACTGATTGAGCCTTTACTTCTCAGTGACCACATCAATCCAATTGCGATGCAAAACGCAATAAATGGTGTAAACAAGAACGGCATCGTGAACGCTCCACCATACAACGCAAGGGGAATGACAATTTCATAGTCGTTTCGAAGAGTGTCTGACACTATTGCTATGTTTGGTGCTGAAATCACTGTAATACCGATGACCACCATTGTGATGCAAGGGGCTAAAACCATCGGAAGGAGATGGAGTACGAGCCCCTTTACTTTACCGTAGAGATACATCTTTGGAGTCATTGCAGTTGTCAAAAGTAAATCTAACGTTCCGTCTTCTCGTTCCTTTGAAATTGCTGACGCAGATAGCGTGATTGCAGCAAAGAGAATGATGAGCATTTCAGTGATTACGATGATGGTCATGCTATCTCTAAAAGTGTCAGGACGAATCATCTCTGTGAAGAAAAGCGTCGTCAAGATGATGCAATTTAGCAATGCGACGCCAAGAAAACCCCAGCGAATCAAAATCGAACCTAAGTTGCGGTGTCTTGTAACTCGCTCACGCCAAGCAATGGGGTTCCCGCTAACTGCTTTATTCTGACTAGCGACAGGCGCCACGAGCTGAGCGAATCTACTTTGACCAGCTTGCCTAGCGCCTAGTGTGCGTACTTTCAATGATGACCAAACGACAAGAATGGTACTAGCAATAAGTGTGAACCAACACCAACCTTGAATAGGATGCGTCACCATCCAAGCAAGTGGTTGTGGACTTGAACTTGAATCCGGGACGACGTAGTTAGATGGGGAAAGAATTGTTTCCAAAACGAGGAACGGATTAAATGGTGTGAGGATAGTAGTGTAATAGTTCAATTGACCACCGCGGATTTGCTCGCGAATGAAATTGTCTATTCCAAACGTCGTTGCAAGCACGACAATCGTGATGACGAAGAACCCGACCGCTGCCTTTCTTCCTGCGGTTCTAGTGACACTGATGGCAATTGCGAGTGCTGCAATCAAAATTGCAAGACAAACAGCAACGACTTGTGTAAGTAAAATCGTTTCGAGAGGAACGCCGCCAAAAAACTGCGTGACAACCATAAGCGGTAGAGCAGCCACAGATAAAGCGATAATGAAAAATAATCGACCAAGCAAATTGCCAATCACAATTTGGGTCGGCGACATTGGAGTTGTGAGCAGTACATCCCAAGTTTTTGGCTCGGCTTCTTTTGAGATTGCGCTAGCCATAAAAAGTGGCGTTAGTACGCAAATCAGAATGAATTGCAATATTGCGAGAATGATAAAGACGTTCGCGCTTCCTGCTGCGAGTTCTCGCAAGGAGAGCCGCCCAGTTGCTGTAATGGCCATAAGCCCAAAGAAAAGGACCGCCGCAAGTAAACCAAGATAAAACGACCTGATGAGTAAATCACGATTTCTCCTCGATGCAGCGCCAATGATGCGGATGCAAATCGGGTTTAAAATGCTAAATCGTAGAAACCAGTGGAGAATTCGAGGCATAGGATTGAAGTCGTCAAGAATCCCTTGACGCAAGTGTTCTAGCATGGAATACTACACATATAACACAAGCAGTGCATCAAAAGTTGATGCCTGAATTTACTTCGGTCAACCAATATTGGAACGACCGATCGCTCCGGCTCAGGGGGACCGGCAGTCGCACTTTGGAAAATGTGGCTGAATAGATTGATTTATGTTTTTAGGTTTTAGTTTATCGGCGTTAAGCCAGACAACCCAATGAGATTCGCCCCCTAACCAATTTAAGGTGAGGACATCGTTTCAAACATAATGAGAGCATTATGAGGCACTTTCTTGCACAACAAGGGTTGTCTCTGCGATTGGACCAATTGGTTGGCTCAATTCCTTAGAAAGGAAATGAATATGCCAACGCAATTCTTTCTAGCCATTACAACAAACGAGATTCTTATTGGGGTAGTCGCGCTTGTTGTAGGCGTTGTCATTGGGTGGTTCGCTGTTCGCGCGATTTCTGGCGGCACAATTCGCCTTGCAAAGCGTGATGCTCAACAGATTATGGAAAAGGCGGAGTCCGAATCAGAATCCCTGAAACAGAAGATTGAACTTGACGCTGAGCGAGAAGCGGGCAAGCGTCGCAAGGAATTGGAATCAGAAGTTGCTGAAGCGAATGCTGAGATTAAGAAGGACACCGCTCGAATTGCGAAAAGAGAGGACAGCCTTGACCAGATGCTCGATAAACTCAATGAGCGTTCAGACAAGCTAGACTCCATTCGCCAAGATATCGATAAGCAGCATGAAGAGATAGAACAAGAAAGAGATTCGCTTTCAGGAGTTCGCTTGGAACTGACTCGGCGACTTGAATCAGTTTCAGGCATGTCTGCTGAAGATGCAAAGGCAGTTATTCTTGAAGAGGTACGGCATGATGCTGAGCATGATGCAAACGAACTTGTTCAAGAGATTATTGAAAAAGCAACCGAAGAGGCAAAAAGCAGAAGTCGCGAGATTACACTCCAAGCGATTCAGCGGTTTGCGTCTGACCATGTATCTGAAACTACCGTTCGGGCAGTTCGCCTTCCATCTGATGACATGAAGGGGCGGATCATTGGTAGGGAAGGTCGTAACATTCGAGCACTTGAGCAAGCAACAGGTGCCGACATTTTGATTGATGACACTCCAGGCATTATCTCAGTGTCTTGCTTCGACCCAATTCGAAGAGCCGTTGCAAGCAAGGCACTTGAAAAACTTGTTGCAGATGGACGTGTGCATCCATCGCGAATAGAAGAAGTAGTTGAAAACATCAGAACTGAAATCAACGATCAAATACTGAAGTCGGGAAATGACGCTGTCATCGAAGCAAACATCCGCGGACTTCACCCAAAAATTGTAGAAGCGGTGGGCAAGATGCATTATCGAACAAGTTACGGGCAAAATGTGCTACGTCACTCCATCGAGGTAGCGTTCCTTTGCCAAATCATCGCTGACCAACTTGGATTAGATGGTGAACTTGCGAGGCGATGCGGTTTCCTTCATGACATCGGTAAGGCGATGGACCATGAAGTTGAGGGTACACATCCTCACATCGGTATGGAGTTTTGTAAACGATATGGTGAAAAAGCAGAGGCAGTGCTAAATGCCATTGCTGGGCACCACGGAGACATACCATCAACAACGCCGTATACGCCAATTGTCATGGCAGCAGACGCGGTGAGCAGCGCTAGGCCTGGTGCAAGGCGTGAGTCGATGGAAATGTATGTGAAGCGACTCGAGCAATTGGAATCAATCGCAACGGAACAACAAGGTGTTACTGAATCACACGCAATCCAAGCAGGACGCGAAGTACGCGTTATTGTCAATGCTAAATCCGTCTCAGATAGCGAAGCATTCGCAATTTCAAAAACTATTGCAACAAGAATCGAAGAAGAAATGACTTTTCCTGGCGAAATCAAAGTAACCGTACTCAGGGAAGTTCGAGCAGAATCAATTGCACACTAAGTGCAAGAAGGAGCTATCAGCAAACATGGCAATCAAAGCAAACGAATTGAGACGTGGTCAAGCGCTCATTTGGGAAGGTCAACTTCAAGTGTGTTTGGGAACCGAACACGTTAAACCTGGCAAGGGTCCCGCCTACATTCAAGCAAAAATGAAGAATGTTGAGACGGGTACGATTAAAGTCAATAGGTTGAATTCTTCTGACAAGATTGAAAACGTCAACATTGATAAACGGTCAATGCAGTTCTTGTATGACAGCAGTGGGCAAGGTAAGGGCCCGTGGGTCTTTATGGACAATGAATCCTACGAGCAGATTGAACTTGATGAAGATGTCGTTGAACCAACGCAAAGCCAATGGTTGAAAGATGGTTTAGAGATACTTGTCATGATTTATGATGGAAACGCGCTTGGCGTTGAATTGCCCGCGTCTGTTGAACTAGAGGTAACAGATACGACAGACCAGCCGAAAGCAGCAACTGCGACAAATCAACTTAAGGAAGCGACAGTTGAAACAGGCGCAAGAGTTCGCGTGCCTCCATTTATTGAGATTGGCCAAGTTGTCAAAATCAACACTGAGTCCGGCGAATATCTAGGGAAGGCATAATCTGCAACGGTTAAGTGATATCAAGTCGATGCTGATTGCGCGTGGGTTGTCACCGCGTCACAAACTCGGTCAGAACTTTCTTCACGACCATAACATCCTCGGTAAACTCGTTGATGCTGCAGAAGTATCAAGTGGTGACGTCGTGCTTGAAGTTGGACCAGGCACGGGGACGCTGACGGAAACACTTGTAGAGAGAGGGTGTGATGTCATTGCGTGTGAACTTGACCCAGGATTAGCTGATCTCGTTGAAGAGCGACTTGGCGAACAAGTCACGCTGATCCGTGGCGATTGCATGTCTAAACGAACATTGAATTCCAACATGCTTGATGCAATTGACAATCGCCCATTTAAACTCGTTGCAAACTTGCCGTATCAAGTCGCTAGCCCACTGATGGTTGAACTGTTTACAAGTTGCAAAAATTGTGAGGGGCAGTTTGTTACGATTCAATATGAAGTAGCGCAGCGACTGCTCGCAACGGTCGACAGCGAAGACTGGGGTGTTCTTTCCATTCTTTTGCAACGACTTGCAGAGGTATCCCTCATAACTAAAGCGTCCCCAACTTGTTTTTGGCCACAGCCAAAAGTAGTCAGCGCTTGTGTTGCACTTACGCCCAAGCAAAAAACCAGCGATGTTGATGATAACGAGTTCGCAACATTCGTAACATCCCTTTTTGCAAAAAGGCGAAAGCAGATTGGAACAATCTTAGGCAGGGAAACCGCTTTGCCAGAAGATGTATCTGAAGATGCAAGACCCTCAACGTTATCAATTGAAAAACTTGAAAGACTCTTTAAGCAAGTAACTTCTGGTTAATACTTCTTGAGATTCATTCTGAGACCATACCGAGTTTCATCTTGAATTGCGTTGTAAGAAACTCGTCCAATGATGTCAAACTCAGGGTAATGCCGAGTGATGTTCATGCCAAGTGATTGGAAATCATCAATTCGGAAGTTCCAAGATGGTCTAAACAGGAACGAATACCGTTTGTTTAAGTTGTAGTTCATCCCAAGCGTGAGGTACTGATCATCTGACTCTGCAAGCTCGCGGTACTCAATATACGTTCGCATGTCTCTGCCATGGTCTATTTCTGCACCAATTGAACCCCGAGAGAACGTCCCACCATCGAGTTCCCAAGTGCCTTGGCCAATAAATGTCACACTGTCGCTGTATTCCCACTTGCCTGTAGCAATTGCAGAATCTCTGATGGAAGAAAGTTCTGGTCTCCAATCAAAGAATTGAGGATTGTTGTATCGCTGTGTCGCGCCATCATTTGCAAAGATGAATGCAGTGTCGATAGATAACCAATCGATTTCATACCATCGCCCAGGTCCGCCACGATATGTTTGAAGTCGATTTCTTACGCCTACCCACATGGCTGTGCCTACAGCAAGGTTGTCGATGAATCCGTCGTACTGTTGAAGCGTCATTGGGTCGATGTTGCTCTCGGCGTTCCAAATAGTTGCGTAGGGTTCAATGACATGTCGTAATCGATGGAGGTCCAGCAGTTCACTTTCGACGTCGTTATACACTCGCTGCAATTGAGTCGACGCTCTTAAACCTACAGAACGAACGTATGGATCATCTGAGTTGGTCGTGGCGTTGTCTTCATCAATCCCAAAGGTTGCTTGAATGCTAGCAAATGGCGTGAGTTGAAAAGCGCCCAAGTTAAATGGCATTGCGAGTTCTTGTCTTGTGACAAAACGAGTTTGATACTGCGTGTTGAGTCCTAGGCTAATGAGCGGGGCGTCAATTTCCTGCGTATTTGCAAGCAGTGTTCCGTCAGGAAATGCAAAAGCAGCAGCCCTTAAGCCAACAGAGTTTGGTGTTCCTGGTTGGAACTGCATGCGTTCCCGCATAAAGCGAAGTTCTGTACTCCATGATAGATGCCCATCTAAGAAGCTTGTTCCGTAATTGAAATACCCAACTTCTGGTAACTTGTCGACAGTGTATTGGCGTGAAGCGAGCAACCATTCGTTTGAGATAAAGTCGTTTAAGTTATCTTTGATGAGCATTGTAAATACACTTGTATCTTCTTGATACTTTGCATAGAAACTCGTCTCATATTCAAGTTCTGTTCGATATTCTTCACGTCGCCATGATGACATAAAGGTGTCATCACTGATGTAACTCGCTTGCATTTGAAGGAACCAGTTTTCAGTAGGGCGTATGGAGTTTTTCCATAGTGCATAACCTCGTTCGGAAGTATCAACACTAATCTCTCGACCGGAACTCGTTTTTTCTGTCCCAGAATCTGAGAGCAGGTACAGATCTAAATTGCCTATATGTTTATTGACGTTGTACTCAAAATCCAAACCGACACCAAGGCCGCGTTTGGAGTAACCGTCAATATTCAAATTTGCAGACACGCCCGCAGGCTCATCTTTTCCAAGCAGCGTGAACAAATCCCAACGAGTTTCAAGTGCTACACCTTCTTGGTTTGACCCGCCAAGGCGAACTCTTCGCAGCGGAATCCTTCCAGCCTTGCCTTCATAAGTTGGCCAATACATGATTGGTGTACCGCCTAAACGGAGTTCATTGCTCTCACTCTTGATATAAGTGTCGCCATTTGTGTCTTGCGTAATCTCCATCGTTTCAGAACCGATGGCCAAGTCAGGCGTTGCAAATGAACTAGTTGAGGCTTGAATGCCATTGCCGACCCATGAGTTCTCAGCAATTTGTTTTAACTCATCTGCGCGAATGTAAAGCGGAACTCGTCCGTCTTTTATGTAAGTGCGAAGAACAGCTTCAACCATTGTTGCTTTGCCCGTCGTGAAGTCGTAATACATTTTCGGTGCTCTGACAAGATATTGGCTGTACGCCGCATGAATGACGACATTGCCTTCTAAGTAAATGCCAAGCACGTTAGTTGTGTCAAGTTCACCTGATGCAATATCTCTCACTGAACCTGGGGACATGAAAATGACACCATTGGTTGCACTCATGTCTAAGTTCTCACTTGAATCGGACGAGTGCAATGCGAGCTGAACGTTGCCATTGAGTGTGATGGTGTTTTCAACATCGCTTGTCTGGAGTTCAACGGCATCGGCACCAAGTGAAAGAAAACTCTCTTCGGCTTTTAGCCATGGTTGCTTGCCACTTGGGGATTCAACAATAATGGTTTCATCAATGCCATCTATTGTTGGATTCTCAGTAACGTACACCTGCGGATGATTCGTAAGTTGCTGTGGTTCTCGCAAGAGATTTGCGATGAACCCTTCTAATCTACGTTCAGCAGTTTTGTTGAGGGATGAGTCTTTCGCCCTTGCATTTTGTTTTAGCAATGCCACCTCAAGGGTGACGCTTCCGAGCGTACTTCCATAGACAAGTAGATTGTTTCCCTCTGCTGACATCGACTGAACTCTTGAAGTCTTAGAAAATGAGGGGAGGTAGACGACAATCTGTGAAACAGTGCCTGCGTCCGTATCAAATCGGTTTATCCAGCATACTGCTTGTTCAGCTTCAAACGTAAATCCACCAATTGACACAACGATGTCTTCGTTCAGCAGCAATCTTTTGGTGTCATCTATGGTCCATGCGTCTGCTCTTAGAGCATTGATTTTGACATCAGACGCTCTTGGCAACATTGGAAGGACAACCCCTGAAAGCCGATCGCCATGAACTTGTAACTCAGTTGGTTGCAATGAGGCAAGCGCTGAATTGGGCAACAGCACTAATACGCATGCAATGATGAATGGAAGGGTTTTCACGAGTGTGAATCATACACAGATAGGAATAGATTATGACCCTAAATCAACAAGCGATTGAACAAATGATTCGGGGTCGAATGGCTCTACATCTTCGGGCCGTTCGCCAATGCCAATCAATTTAACGGGGATGCCCGTTTCGTCTTCGATTGCAAACACGATTCCACCTCGGGCAGTACCATCAAGTTTTGACAGGAAGATGCCGGTAACATTCACTGATTCTGCAAACTTCTTCGCTTGAGAGAGCGTGTTTTGACCTTGTGTTGCATCGAGCACGAGCAATACTTCATGCGGCGCGTCCTCAATCTGTTTGCTTGTAACCTGTTTAATCTTTTCAAGTTGCCGCATGAGTGGCTCTTGCGTATGAAGCCTTCCAGCGGTGTCAATCAAAAGAACATCGATTTTGCGAGCCTTCGCTGCAGCAACGGCATCAAATGTCACCGCTGCCGGGTCTGAACCTTGCTCGCCCTTGATGATATCAATGCCTAATCGCTCAGCCCATGTTGTGAGTTGTGAAACCGCTCCAGCACGGAAAGTATCGGCTGCTGCAAGAAGCACAGTTCGGTTTTCATCTTTAAGCGCTTTGGATATTTTCGCGACACTTGTTGTTTTACCAACGCCATTGACGCCAGCAACAAGAATTGTTGTCGGCGGCTCATTTGAAACAGCAAGGGACCGATTTTTACCATGGAGACGTTCAAGCAGTTTTTCCTCAAGGAGTTCAAGCAAATCGCGATCTTTCAATTCGCCGCGTGCAACTGCGCCTTTTAACTCAGTCACAATAGCGTTTGTTGTTTGCATGCCGACGTCTGCAGTGATGAGCAAGTGTTCAAGTTCGTCAAGTGTTTCTTCGTTTAGTGTTCTGCCACTAAGCGCATGGATGGATTCAGTGAACGAAGACCTAGTCTTTGAGAGTCCCGAGCGAAGCGCATTTACTGTTGCAGTGAACAACCCCATTTACGTGCTCCCTGCATCGGAAGGAACAGCATTGAGAATTGCGTCAAGTACGCCATTTATGAAAGCAGGTGCCTGTTCTGTTGAGAACTCTTTCGCAATTTCAATGGCTTCATCAATTGCTACCTTTGAAGGGGTTCCATCTGATTGAATTTCAAACTTAGCGATTCGGAGAATGTTTCGGTCGATGACAGGCTGCCTGTGGATTGGCCAGTCAGGTGTTAACGCACTGATAACTGCGTCGACATTTTCTCTGTCTTCCCAGATTTGTTTCGCAAGTTGAACTGCTTCTTCACACGGCTCACTCGTTTCTGATGATTCTTCATCAAAATTGAGCGGGGTAACTTTGACAGCGTCATCATTGCCAGCATCAAACTGACAAAGCAACTGCAAAACTTCTATTCTAATTCTTCGTTCGTCTCTCATGAACTTCTCGTTGACTTCATGGTTTCATGTGAAGCTAATGCGGCGTACATCGCTTCCTCACCCTTATTGCCTTTGTCGCCACCACTTCTTGCTTGGGCTTGTTCAATCGTTTGACACGTGAGTACGCCCATCGAAATTGGCTTGCCCTCGTTGAGTGATACTTCCATCAGCCCTTTTGCGATTGCATCAGCGATGACTTTATCGTGTGTTGTTTCACCAGTCAAAATACAGCCAAGAACAACAACAGCGTCAATTTTTAGATTGCGAGCTGCCTCTTGGGCAATGATCGGCAATTCCCATGCTCCAGGAGCAGGGAGTAAGTGGCAATCGTCTTTGTTGCCACCCGCCTCAATGAAGCATGCTCTCGCAGCTTTTGCGAGCTCATTGGTAATTTCGGAATGATACGAACTGACAATGATGCATACTTTGACATCACCAGCGTTTATGGGTTGAACTTGTTCTTCAAACATAGAGTCGCATATTTTACTTTGTTGGTGCCAAGGTTGCCATGCAATTGTAGGATGTACATGTGGCAATTCCTACAAGACAGATGATTGCAACCCTAAAACTGACGCGATTTAGCGTTGCGATTGGTGCAATTGCTGATATCTGGTTGATATTGCTCATCTCAGTTCATGATCAGGACTATGTTGCAACAAGTGTTTACCACCTTCCGTTATGGTCTGCCCTTCTTGCGACGGCTATCGTTGCTATTGGAATGTGCGGGTTTGCTGCTTCGTTAAATGACACCGTTGATGCGAGGCACGATGCAACCTTTCATCCATCTAGACCAATTCCCTCAGGATGGATTCCGATTGCTCAAGCAGTCGTGGTACTTGTGAGTTCACTTCTCATTTCACTTCTTGCAGCATCATTCTTAGGCACGTGGTCGATTCGGCTTGGATTATGTACCGCTGCTGCAATCTTGTTCTACAACGTTGTCGGGAAGCATGTTCCTGCAGTTGGTCTCGTTTGTCTTGGTCTTATCTACGCAATTCACATGTTAATTCCAAACATTGAATTGACGTTCACCCTGCCTGTTTGGCTCACCCTTACGCATATCATGGTCTGTTCAAGTGCAATTTACATTCTTGAAGACAAGCGACCGATGATTTCAATGCGAGGATGGATTGGCGTCTTTGTCGGTTGGATTGTGTGGTCGCTCATTTTGTTTAGTGCGCCGCTTGCAACGAGTGGCTCGTTGCTGCCTGCAGACATGCATGTCATGTCACTAGTGTGGCCTCTGTGTGCGGTCGTTGGTTTTGCGTTACTTGTTCGATGGAAACTTTCTACATCAAAATCTCCCATGCATTCGGCAGACAAAATTCGAAGGTATGGCGCTCTTTGGCAATGTGTTTATGCAACGACATGGCTTGTGTCATTGCAGTTGTATAGTGCGGCGATGGGAATGTGTATATTCGCACTTGCAAGTGCAGTCATTGTTTTGCTTGTGAAGGAAGCAACAGGCGCTTCTGGCAAACCTGTGTCTTGGAGACGCTAAGGTTTGCTAACTTGAGCGACGATTTCTTTCGTTGATTGAACGCCTAAGTATCGTAGGGCATCATCAATAACGTTTCTCACAACAGGCCCAGCAACAGTCCCGCCGTAGTGGGCGATTTTTCGGTCAGGGTCATCAATGACGCAAAGCACAACAAGTTCTGGTGAATCAAGCGGGGCGCCCGCAATAAAACTTGAGATGTAGCGGTCTTCAAAATATCCTCGGCTGTCTTGTTTAGGCAACTGCGCAGTCCCAGACTTTCCGAATAAATCATAAAACTCAGATTGAGCTTTTCGACCAGTGCCGTCTGTCATGACCTTACCTAGAATTGTTCTTGTTAATTCTGTTGTTTCTGGCGAGATTGCTTTACGAACAATCATCGGGTCTTCTGATTCATGCAACGACATTTTGAGTTGAGGGACTGTGCCATCTCTTGCAAAAGCGCAGAATGCTTGAACCATTTGAAGGGGTGTTACAGCAATCTCGTGCCCCATGGCCACAGATGTTTGCGTATAGTCAGACCATTTTGAAGAAGGCGTAAGGATGCCCCGTGTTTCTCCTCCAAGACCAATTTGAGTTGGTTTGCCAAAACCAAAATTGTTGACGGCGCCTTGCAATTGTTGATGACTTAATCGCTGAGCAACGATTGCCATGCCACTGTTCATTGACTTAACGAGCACCTTTTCCCAAGAGGAAGGACCGTAATAGTGAGCGTCGCGAATGGAACGTCCAAATGGGGTTCGATAGGGCATTCCGGAGGGGGTGTCTAACATCTCTTCAGGTGTTGCTAGCCCTAGTTCAGTTGCAACTGCCCAAACAAACGGTTTGAATGTTGAGCCGGGTTCGTAAGGGTCAGTTAAACAACGGTTTCGTCCAAGCCGTGAGTCAATCTCCCGCTGTGGGTCGGTTGGTTGCTGAGACCATCCTTCTCTTGGATTGAGCAAGTCTGCCATCGCTAAAATTTCACCAGTCGCAGGTTTCACAACAACGATTCTGCCACCTCCGGCGTTGCAATCAAGAATCGCGTTTTGTAAGTGATTGGTTGCGATATTCTGAATGACAACATCAAGGGAAAGTTGTATGTCGTCACCTTGTTTGCTTGGCATGTAATCTTCAGGCGATACCCAAAGCGTTCGATTGCGTGAGTCTTTTAATCTTACAAACTGGCCGGGCTCTCCTGAAAGTTCGTGCTCAAACGTATGTTCTAGTCCAGCAAGCCCCGAATGTTCTGTGCCAACAAGACCAATGAGTTTTTCACATGATTTGCCTTGAGGGTTTGTTCTTACGAGTCGCTGTTGGATGCCAACTGGGCGAAGTCGCAGCTCACGTACCTTTGCAGTTTCTGTGTGAGTTAGCAGTTTCTTTATGACAACATACTTCGTGTGAGCGCGTTGTCTAATTTTGAGCTCAATCTCAGCTGGAGGCAAGTCAATAACGTTCGAAAGTTCAAAAGCAAGTTCTTCGGGGTCGACAACGAGTGAGGGGTCTACGAAAAGTTTGTACCCAACAGTGCTAATGGCAAGTATTCTACCTTCTCTGTCTAAGATTTTTCCTCTGTTGCCAATTGGCTCAGAATATGTGTTTGTATGTACGGCAATCGCTTGAAGTTCTTGCGGAGGATCAAACTTCAATTCAAATACTTTGTACATCGCTGCTGACATAAACCCACAGACTGCAATGACGAGTGCAATAGAAACTTTGGTTACTTTTGAACCGTTACTATTCATCATGAGTTACGAGCTCTTGCGTAGGTTGTGATGCAAGAGATTCAGGGGAAGTTATTAATTCGATTTCAACTCGGACATGTTCAATTTGCTGAGCAAGACGAATCATTTGACGGTGGTTTTCAGCAATCGTATGTGCCGCATTGATTTGTTCTTGCCTAATTGCAAGTAATGCAAGTGACGCAAGCGTTAAAACAATGATGATGCATACAATCTTTTTTGTCATGAATTTGCGGGCTACTCAATGGGGTATGTGAGTTGCATCCCAACCTGGAGCCTGTCAGGATTTGGCAGACGTTTTCTGTTGAAGTCAATCAGCACATCTATTTTTCGCGCGCTACCCATGACTAGTTGTGCAATCTCTCCAAGCGTATCTCCGCTCTTTACGGTGTACGTGCCTGTTGTATTTTGCGTCGCTTGGGCTTGTTGTTGAATTGGTTGAGGTTGTGACTCAACGTATTGTTCTTGTCGACTCAACTGAGTAATAAGTAGCTTTCTTGATGGAAGTGAAATCTCTTGGCCGACTGAAATCGAGTTTGCATTAGCCATGCCGTTCCATTGAGCAAGCGAATTGGCAAGTCCCGAGTCACCATATGCGTCTCTGCAGATTGACCGAAGTGTTTCACCAGCGAGCACCTTTCGGACTGTATCGCCGGACTCATTTTTAGTTGGTTGATTCAGAACGAGAGGTGGTTTGTTAATAATTAAGTCTGGATTTGGTAATTTTGGGGGCGCTGGTCGCTCTGGCTCAAACACTTCTTTCGTAGCTGCATCTGAAAAGTGATCAGCGATTAACATGCTGATAAAGAGCAGCAAGCCAAACGCGACGATGATTGAAATTTTGTTTTCTCGGGTCATAAACCTTTGCCCAACTGTTTCAACTAGTGTGCTGGACAAGGGCGTCAGGTTTCCAACACTTATGATGACGCGTGCAACACCCTCATTGCACGATACTTTGCCGGACGAGCTCGTGGGTTTGCTGCCACTTCCTCATCAGTTGCTTGAATTGGTTTTCGATTGAGTCGTTCAACCAATCCTGCTTTCTCCAAGGCGGTAAAAGATTGTTTGACTCTCCGATCCTCAAGACTGTGAAAACTTATCACACCAACTCGAGCATCTGGTTGAAGCCAACCTTCAGCGCCTTTGCGGCAACTCGCTTCAACATCGTGGAGCAAGGCATCAAGTGCAATGAGTTCATCATTGACTGCAATGCGGAGCGCCATGAACGTTCTTGTTGCGGGATTCATTCGTGAGGCACGTGCCTTTGAACCGTATGCGTCTCGAACAATATTTGCTAGGCGAGTCGTACTCAAAATCGGCTCTTTTGCCCGTTCTAATACAATTTTTCGAGCAATTTGCCTAGAAAAGGGGTCTTCACCTTTGGTAAAGATAATTTCAGCAAGTTCCTGCTCACTGAATTCATTGATAATGTCAGCGGCAGTCTTTCCAGATTCTGGATCGAGCCGCATGTCAAGAGGCCCTTCATGCATAAAACTCAGGCCACGCTCAGGCGAATCCATTTGGTTTGAAGCAAACCCTAAATCTGCAAGAACGATGTCTGCTTTGCGTGCTTGTTGATGCATAATCTGAGCTGCTGTAGCAAAATTCGCATGTACACACACTGGAACAACACCTGACTCTTGCTTGACTCGGTTTCCGGCAAAAGTGAGGTTGTTTGCATCTAAATCAAAGAGGATGACATTTGATGACTTACAGTGTTTTGCGAGGGCTGCAGCATGACCGCCCCTTCCAGCGGTGAGGTCAACAATGACATCACCATCCTTAGGCTGAAGAGAATCAATCACTTCATTTAGCAAAACTGGAATGTGACCGACGTCACACATCAATTACAGACCAAGTAAGAGACGTTGAGGATTTTCAATGCAATTCTTGACGTGTACGAGGAAACTAACTGCGCCTTCGCCATCGACAATTCGGTGGTCGTAACTCAGAGCGAGGTACATCATTGGGCGAAGGATGATTGAGCCAGGATTATCTGGGTCTTCAATAGGTCTATTTTGAATGCGGTGAAGTCCAAGGATGCCGGACTGAGGAGGATTTAAGATTGGCGTTGACATCATTGAGCCATAGACGCCACCGTTACTGATTGTAAATGTGCCACCAGTCATGTCATCCATCGTGAGTTTACCATCGCGTGCTTTCGTCGCGAGATCTTTTATGTTCAATTCAATTTCACCAAACGATTTGCGTTCAGCATTTCTCAGAACTGGAACAACAAGACCCTTGTCAGTGCCTACTGCAACTGACATATCAACGTAATCGTGATATTCAATCTCGCCATCTGTGAGTGAGGCATTGACTGCTGGCCATGCTCGAAGTGCCGAAACGCACGCACGCGTGAAGAATGACATGAATCCAAGATTGACTCCATATCTGTCGTTAAACTCATCCTTGTGGAGCTTTCGAAGTGCAATCACATTGCTCATGTCAGCTTCGTTGAATGTCGTTAGCATCGCTGCTTGGTGTTGAGCTTCAACAAGTCGCTGTGCGATACGCTTACGGAGGGTCGACATTTTTTCCCGTCGAACGCCTCTGTACATTGGCAAGTTTTCCGTTGGTACATCAGCACTTTGCGAATCTGTTGGTTGGTCAGCGCTTAAGACATCAGATTTTGTGATTCTCCCAGATGGGCCAGAGCCATCAATCTCATCAAGTGATACGCCTAAATCGTCTGCAACCTTTTTCGCAAGCGGTGTCGCTTTTCTGGTTTGAGCAGCGGAAGCGACAGTTTCAGTTGTGACGTCAAACGTTGCAGCACTATCTGGAACTGCCTCGTTGTCATTTGAACTTTCAGGTTTTTGAGCAGTTTCATCAATTGCACCGATAACGTCACCGATGAGACATTCATCACCTTCTTGCTTTTGAATTGACACTACGCCAGCAGATGGTGAGGGCAACTCTTGCGTGACTTTATCTGATTCAATTTCAACTAGTGGAGCATCCCTGTCTACCCACTGACCATCTTGTACGAGCCATTGTCCGAGGACTACTTCGGTGATGGATTCGCCTAAACTTGGGATGATAATTTCAGTATTGGTAGACATGGTTACGTTTCTTGTGGTAATCCTAATGCTTCAATGAGGATGCGTTGTTGTTCGATGTTATGCATTTTGCTTGAAGCAACTGCTGG
>JAYZCQ010000048.1:0-2140 GCA_036338245.1 Planctomycetota bacterium | reverse complement strand
GTGAACGTGCCGATTGTTGTAGCAACAAACTTGACTTCATAGTCTGGATTCTCATCAAGCCATTCATTGATTTGCGTATCGATGTAACCAAGTGCATCATCTGTCAATTTACTGTGGAATGTTTTGACGTGTGAAGCGCCTGTGCCAGTTGTGTGTGGGATTCTTGCCCATGCATTTTCTTTCTTCTTATCCGCGCCGAACGCTGTGATTTTACGCTCGAGTCCACCGGGGACTTCGCTCGTCTCAATCGGAACATCTCCATCAACTTGTGGCGGTGGAGGGGGCGTTTCTTGAGATTGGTCTTCAAAGACTCTACGCATTGCAATTGCCCCGTGAGCCGTTGTTACCACAAACTCGTTAATCTCTCCAGAATCCCACTCAACCATCATGTTCCAGTCTGAATCAATCTCCTTCCAAAAGAAAACTGAACCTTCAGCAAGTCTATTAACTGTGCCCCGTCCACCTTCAATCTCACCTTCTAATGTGAGGTATTCAGCACGGTGGTTTGGCCTTTTTTCTAGGTCAACCCACCTTACTTCATTGATTTGGTCAGGGCGAATCGCACACCTAAAACTGATGAGGGGATTCTTGCTTTCTGCATCTACAGCAAGGAGCCAGTCAAAATGGGTAGTTCCGTCTGGCAAATCATGTTGCAGAACGACTGTTGCAAATGGTGACTCTTTTGTTGGGGCTGCCATAATTTCTTTTAGTACCCTATCATGCGTAGAGTGTTATGGGGTAAAGTGAACGTGTAAAAATAGAGAGGGATTGCTATGAAAAAACAAACATCACTCATCACAGGAACATGCTTTTTAGTCTTGGCTTTAGCTGTTATTGGTTGCGGAAGACCTTCAAACACAGCACTTATGAAACAGGGTAATTACGCCATGTGGCAGGAGCGCTGGGCAGACGCTGCAACAAACTACGAGAAAGCAGCTAAGCAACATCCAGGCGAATGGGAAGCGCAATATAAACTTGGTCAATGTTACTTAGAAATGGGTGACCCATTGCAAGCATGCCATGCACTTTCAATCGCAGAGTCAATCCAACCTGAAAACACTGAAATCGCTGATTTGCTCGCAACTGCGCTCATGGAATGTGACAACCGAGATGGCCTGTACACGTTTCTGCAAACTCGGGCTACTAAAGTTCAAACATCACGTGCTTGGACAAAATTTGCGGAATACTCCATGGCAATGGATGATCCGGACACAGCAGTCCAAGCAATCAACACTGCTATTGTGCTGAATACAAGCAGTAATGCATACCCATACATCGTTGCAGCAACATTTGCGGAACGACTTGGTGATAACACGCTTGCTGTGAAGCATTGGAAAGACGCTTGGTCAATCGACCCGAACAATGAACGCGTTTCAAATGCATTGCGTTCGCATGGCGAAGTGCCAGGTCCAACAATGACTGGCATCTCAAGTGATACTGACCATTAAGTCGCTGCTGTTAAGTCAACTCTAGGATAAAGGGCAACCTTCTGAATTGTTGTGCCTGCGTTTAAGCCGCCCCAATCAAGGAGCTGCAACTCAACTCGTGTGTCATCTGTTAACCCAATTGCTTGGTGGAATTCGCCCATCTTCTCAGGCAATAGCGGCTTAAGGATCAGCGTTGCGATGCGTAGCGTTTCAAGGCATTGGTACAAGATTGCTCCGAGTTCGCCTTGTTTCGATTCATCTTTTGCAAGTTGAAAAGGCGCGGTGTCATTAATGAATAAATCGACATCGCGAATCAATTCCATTGGCGCATTGGCAGCTTTGACAAGTTCAAATTTGCGTATCGCCTCTTTCCACCTGTTGACCGTATCAGCACACCGAGTTGGCCAATCAACTCCAACAAGTTCATAACGGTCATTACCATTAAACTCGCTTGGAGTTTCACCATCAAAGTACTTTTGAATCATCGCGGTCACTCTGCTTGTGCAGTTGCCAATGGTGTTCACAAGATGAGCGTTGTAAATATCGTGAAACTTCTCCGCTGCAAAGTCTGCATCAGTTGCACCAAGTGGTCCTTGAGTGACAAGGTAATAGCGCCAAGCGTCTGAACCATATTGATTGACATACGATTCGATCTTTTTAAGGTCAATGAAATTGCCCAGCGACTTAGACATCTTTCGACCTTCTGAAATCCA
>JAYZCQ010000047.1:0-4563 GCA_036338245.1 Planctomycetota bacterium | reverse complement strand
ACCGGCCAGTTTCAGCGGCTTGATTTCTTTGCTGAGCAATTCTTGACATATGTCGTCTTACTACTCATCATCATTTTCCAGCCAGAGCTACGACAAGCTGCATTGAGGGTAAGTCAATCCGGCTTGTTCTCAAGATTCAGTCACGCTCCAACCATTGGAGATACAACGATTCTCTCTATTGCAGATGCTGCAGTCTTTTTAAGTCGAAACCAGTTTGGTGGACTCATTGCAATTGAACGAGAGAACCGAACCTCTGACCACGTCATCGGCGGACAACTGATCGATGCTCAGGTCAGTTCATCGCTTCTTCAATCCATCTTCTGGCCAAACAATCCACTGCACGATTTAGGGCTCATTATTCGAGGTGACAGAATCACAAAAGCAAGCGTTCAGTTTCCACTCGCAGATGACTCAGTCGCATTACCTTCTGATCTTGGCTCAAGACATAGAGCAGCGATTGGATTATCAATGCGGTGCGATGCTCTCATCGTTGTCATAAGTGAACAGACTGGGCGCATATCGTTTGCTGAACAAGGCGTACTGACAACTGTTGACAGAGATGAGTTAGAACAAACACTTGCAACTCGATTGAACGCCGAGTTAGAAAGTGAAACAGAAACTGAAACTGAAGAAGTTGAAGTTAACATCCAAGCTACTCCGGAGTCAACAGAATGAAACAAAAAGACACTGGTGTCATGTTCTTGTTTATCACGACGCTCACCATCATCATTTGGCTTTGGGCTGCGGGTCAAACCAAAACTGAAGCAACGGTCACGACAACCGTTAGGTTTAATGCGCCCGAAGGTATGACAAGTACTGTCACGCCATCTTTTGCTTCAGTGACACTTACGCTTGCCGGTCCCCGTTCTGCTGTAGATACTGCGAAAGCAGAATGTGCAAACGGGCTTGATTTAACAGTCGCAGAAACTGATGGTACTGTTTCCATCAATGACATCGCCTCAAGACTCAATGCCTTAGATGAACTTAAAACAACTGGTGCGACGACAGTCCAAGCTGAACCATCTTCATTTAACGTTGACATCCAAACGATGGTCCAAGTCGAAGCAGCAGTCGAAGCAGTATTGTCGAACGTCACAGTGAGTGGAGATGTGACTGTGAACCCTGCAACTGTGACGCTCCATATTCCAAAGCGTGTCAGGGCCACGCTTCCGGACGCCATTACAGTTCAAGCAGTTGTGAGTGATACTGCCCTCCAACACCTCTCGCCTGGCGTTGTACACACACGCGATGCAGCCATACGTTTGCCCATTCAACTCGACGCTCCAGATGTAACAGTTGCCCCGAGTCGCGTTGAAGTCACCTTTAAGATTCAATCGATTACTGAAAAGACTTTGATTCCTCAGGTCCGAATCATCTTGGCTGGGCCCCCTGAAGACTATGCATCTTATACGGTTGAACTCCCAAGAAAAACGATTTCTAATGTCACTGTAGAAGGTGATAATGACATTATTGATGGCATTAAATCTGGCGATTACACCGTGTTTGCAGTCATCAGGCTTGCATCAAGAGACATGGAACAACTAATCAGTTCTAAACCCGTCACATCATTCCTCGCGATTGGTAAGGATGGCGTTGGACACCAACTCGATGTCAACGTTGAAAGCACTGAAGCACTCAATGTAGAATTGAACATCGCTCCAGTATCTGAAACAGAATAAGTTTGTTGTTACATCCAGCGTGTTGCGAACCAAGACTTTTTACCGCGTCTAAGTAGAATAGTCGTTCCGTTAAGCAGGTCGCCTTCGCTTAGCACTCTATCGAGTGCTTCGTCACTACCAACTTTTTGCCCATTCACAGCGACCGAACCGTTTTGCAAAAACTCTCTGGCTTCGCGCTTGCTTTTACAAAGTGATGTGTGAGGCAAGAGTTCGACAAGCCTCGCTTCATCTGTACCAAGCATTGCTTTTGAGAATTCTCCTGCAGGGACTTCAGCAAACACATCACTGAGCATTGCTTCATCAAGTGCTGTTACATCTCCTCCAAAAAGTGCTTGTGCTGCATCATTACAACGCTTCACATTGTCTTCACCGTGAAAAATTTGCGTCATTTCATCAGCAAGGCGCTTTTGGGCAATTCGCAAATGAGGTGCAGCTTCGTGCTCCGATTCGATTCCTTGAATGTCATCTTGAGTCAAGAACGTAAACCAGCGAAGGAACTTGCCAGCGTCTTCATCAGGAATGTTGAGCCAATATTGATGGAACGCATACGCAGAGGTCAAATCATCGGTGAGCCATATCGCTTCATCTTCAGTCTTACCAATCTTTGAACCGTCGCTTGCTGTGACAAGCGGCGATGTAATTCCCGCACCTCTAAATTGAGCGTCATCTTCGCCAGCCATGTCTCGCCTGATGAGATCGATGCCTGCAACGATGTTGCCATATTGATCGCTGCCTGCTATCTGCACTGTGCAGTTGTGTGATTTTCGTAAGTGGAGAAAATCATACGCCTGAAGAATCATGTAACTGAACTCAGTATATGAAATGCCTTGCTCGCGATTATTGAGGCGGTCTTTGACAGAATCTTTTTGAATCATGACATTAACCGAAAAATATTTTCCAACATCACGTAACACATCAATGAATCCAAGATCGCACAGCCAGTCTGCGTTGTTGACGATGATGGCTGCGTTTTCGCCTTCAAAGTCGAGCACTTTGGAGAACGCTCGCAACTGTCCTTCAATATTCTTATCGACGACTTCTCTTGTTTGCAGCGTTCGTTCAGCATCCTTGCCGGAGGGGTCGCCGATGAGCCCAGTCCCGCCGCCCATCAACACGATTGGCGTGTGACCTGCGAGTTGCCAGTGGCGGAGCAGTTTGATTGGCATGTAATTGCCAATGGTTAAACTTTCTTTCGTTGGGTCGAAACCGCAATACGCAACACAACCCTTTTGTTCTAAGTGCGTACGCAGTTCATCTCCACCGGTCGTTTGGTGAAGTAGTCCGCGCCACTCAAGTTCGTCAAGAAAATTCATATGTACAGTTTATCTCCACAGAGCAATATCGGCTTTCACTTTTTGTTTGTTGAAGAAAATGATGAGCCCAACAGGAAGCGCTAGTTGCATAGGGATTGCAATTAATAGCTGTGCAAGGAACATTGCCTTAACTTCTGAATTTGACGCAACTAGAAGCCACCTAGGCACCCAATTCATCAAAACGACCACGATTGTGAATATGATGAAACAGAGTGACCAGAGAACAAGCCGCTTTGGGACTCTTGGATCTCTTTGGATGAGAAAAATGCCCTGCATCAGTAAATACAGTGAGAAACAAACAACGATGAGGCTGCTTAGTCTTGCGAACCACATTGGAGGACCATGTTCGATGAGTTCCAATTGAAGAGTGTCGCTGATTTCCCCCTCACCAATTGGAATGGCTGTGTGCAATTGTTGCAATTCATCCATACCGGAGAGCCCAAGACAACCGCCGAAAAGCATTAACCCTCCAACAATGACGCAAATCGCACCGCAAATGGTTACCCATTGCAGTTGGTTCGTTTCAGTTTCGCTCAAAACTGCCTCAGGAAGCGAGCATCATTTTCAAAAAGAAGCCTAATGTCAGGAATGCCATTCTTCAGCATCGCAATTCGTTCGATACCTAAACCAAATGCATATCCCTGCCATTCTTCCGGGTCATATCCAACTTCGGTAAACACTTGAGGGTCGACTAAACCGCACCCGCCGATTTCAACCCATTGCCATTTACCTTTAATCTTCATTTTCATGTCGACTTCTGCAGATGGCTCAGTAAATGGGAAGAAGCTTGGTCTAAACCGAACTTCAGCTTCTTCACCAAAATATGATTTTGCAAATTGAAAGAGCGTCGTCTTTAAGTCTACCATCGATACTTTTGGTGCGACCAATAATCCTTCACACTGATGGAACATGCTGTAGTGCGTCGCATCATGCGTGTCCGGACGGTAAACTCGACCAACTGCTATGACCTTAATCGGTGGTGCTGTCGTTTCCATGACGCGAATTTGAACAGTTGAAGTCTGACTGCGAAGCATGCGGTCATCACCCATATAAAAGTTGTCAATGGGTTCTCGTGCTGGATGGTCTTCTGGAATATTGAGCGCGTTAAAGTTGTGGTACTCATCTTCAACTTCTGGTCCAAACGCAATTGAAAAACCCATCCGTTTGAACACTTCTGAAATTTCGTCGATGGTCTTCGTAATGATATGCCTACGCCCTTGGCGCGCTGCAACGCCAGGTTCAGTGACATCCATTGGCGGTTGCTCTTGAACTTGACCCGTGAGGGATTGTTTACGCTCATCGAATGCTGATTCAAGTGCGACCTTGACTTCATTGAGGCGTTTGCCAACTGCGGGCTTCTCTTCCTTGGTAACGTCCTTGAGCATTGGCATAATGCTCTTTAGCCTGCCCTTTGAGCCGAGGAACGCAATTCGCCACGCCTCTAGGCAGTCATTGGATTGGACGCTCTGAATCTCAGAGAGTGCTTCTGTTTCGAGTTTGTCGAGTGTATCTAGCATTGGGTGTATAAACGCATGATAAAAGAAAAGGTCCCTCGCAACATGCGAGGGACC
>JAYZCQ010000046.1:0-7786 GCA_036338245.1 Planctomycetota bacterium | reverse complement strand
GTAGGAACGCCTGGCCGCGTGATGGATTTACATCAGCGAGGGCACCTACCTTACAACAAAATCAAGCTTGCGATTTTAGATGAAGTAGACCGGATGCTTGACATTGGTTTTAGGGAAGACATCCGAAAAATCTTAGGACACCTCAAACAAGAGCATCAAACAATTTTTGTTTCCGCAACGATTTCTGACGAAATTAAACGGCTTGCTAAAAAGTACATGAGCAACCCGAAAAGCATAGATGTTACAGACTCATCAGGTAGTCTTACCGTAGCGCAAGTTTCACAAGAATATGTCACTGTCCATCCTTGGGACAAACAAAAACTTTTGTACCACTTGTTGTTGAATGACCGGCCAGAGATGACCCTGATCTTTTGCAAAACCAAAGCAACTGTTGATAAACTTGCAAAATTCTTGACGGACAAGAATGTCGAAACTGCTGCGATTCATGGTGACATGCAACAATCAAAACGAAACAAGGTGATGACAGCGCTTCGCAAAGGGAGTTTGCAAACACTTATTGCATCAGACCTTGCTGCTAGAGGAATCGACGTAGACGGCGTCACACACGTCATCAACTATGATGTCCCAGAAGACCCTGAAATCTATGTTCACCGCATCGGCCGTACTGCACGTGCAGGTAGAAACGGCGAAGCCCTCATGTTTGTGACTCCGGAGCAAGGACACATGCTCACAAACATTGAAGCACTAACAAATGTAGAAATTGTTGAAAAAAAGTACACTGAATTCAAGCCGAGCCCTGAGCCAAAGAAAATCAGAGCCCAGAAAAAGGCCGAAGAGGAGCGAATCGAAGAAGCTCGAAAAGCTAAAAGCCGCTCCAAGTTAGACGTGCCATCAACCAAAGAAGGCAACGACAAAGAGAGTTTCCCTGGCGGCGTTGTCCCAACTGGTCTCCCCAATAAACGGATGGGCGGCCGCATCAGACCGAGAAAACGATGACTGTTCGTGTATCAAACGAAGTCATTGAAGCTCTTTCAAGTCACAATCCAGTTGTCGCGCTAGAAACAGCGGTTCTCACTGCGGGGTTACCCAAAGAACCATGGAATCCAGAGTATGGGGATGCGCCAATTCCGTTAGATATTGACGAACCTGTTCATTTAGGTCTTGCAAGGATGATGACTCAAACCATTCGCAGTGGTGGCGCGGTGCCCACATGGATATGCGTTCTCAACGGGGAACTTGTCATTGGCGCATCGCTTGATGAGTTGCGTGAACTATCTTTGACAGATAAAAACACAAAGTGTTCTCTATCAAACATCGCAGTTGAAATGGCAACTAAGAGCAACGCTGGAACGACCGTTGCAACGACGCTACTTGCCTGTAAACACCACCTACTGCCGAATCCTATTCGTGTGTTTGCAACTGGCGGCATTGGGGGTGTTCATCACAATTGGAACAATCAATTTGATGTGTCTGCAGATATCGCTGCACTTGCCACAACCCCTACTTGCGTTGTTTCAAGCGGCGCAAAGTCGATTTTGGATATACCCGCAACGCTCCAACTTCTTGAAACAAGTGGCGTGCCAGTCCTGGGGCTCAATACAGACACGTTTCCAACTTTCATTGAAGGAACACCGAACAACGGTATGCCAATCACTGAATGTCAAAGCGTCAAAGAGATTGCTTCAATTGCAAGGACTCACTGGGAAGATCTCAACCAACAATCTGCGATTCTCGCGACAGTACCGCTCGTTAATTTAACTGCGTTACCTCCGAATACACTGACGGACATCATGATGCGTGGCGAGCACGCATTTATTGAATCTGGAGCTGATAAAACCATGAGAACTCCCTATCTACTTGAGTATCTCCTTAATGAGACGAGCGGGCAATCACTAAGAGCGAATATTGATTTACTCATTCAAAATGCCCGTGTATCAACAGAACTTGCTTGTGCATTGTGAGCTTCCTCATCCCCTGATATAATTAAAGCACCTAAGGGGGGAATCACAACATTGAAGCATTAGGGTTACGACTCAAACAATGTCTAATCAAACTCAATCTGAAACGTGTACCGGTGTTCTTGAATGGGAAACACCACATGAGGGTCGGCTGCGCAAGTGGAAAAATGGACCAGTTAAATCAGATAAAGATCCATACGTGCCCATCAAACTCAAGGATGAATATGCACTTCGTGCTGGTCAAATGTTGACCACTGAAGTTATTCAAAAGAAATCAAAAAACAAGAAGAAGGGTAAGCCAAGAAACGTGCGGCCTGTTGTTTCATCGGTCACTGCAATCGAAGGCATAGACCCCTCTGACTACGCCACACACAAGCCGTTTGATGAAATGACAGTCATCGACCCAGCGCCTCGGATGATCCTTGAACACAAAGGTTGTCCGCCAGCATGCAGGTTGATTGACCTGTTCTGCCCAGTTGGATTTGGAACACGCGGGCTCATCGTCGCACCGCCAAAAGCAGGCAAAACCGTCTTGCTTCAAAACATCGCTCAAGGCATCCACCACAACCACCCAGACGTAGAAGTTGTTGCCCTGCTCATCGATGAGCGTCCTGAGGAAGTCACCGAATTTAAACGTGCCGTTCCTGCTGAAGTACTTGCTTCTTCAAATGACCAGAATGTTGATGAGCATATTGAACTTGGCATCATGGCAATCGAAAGAGCGAAACGTAAACTTGAAGCAGGTAAAGATGTTGTTGTCTTGCTTGATTCTTTAACAAGACTCGGCAGAGCGTTCAACAACTCTAAAAAGTTTGCAAGTAGCGGACGAACAATGTCTGGCGGACTTGATTCAAAGGCACTTGAAGTTCCGAAACAACTATTTGGTGCAGCGAGAAACATTGAAGGTAAAGGTTCACTGACAATCATTGCAAGTTGCCTTGTTGACACAGGCTCAAGGGCTGACCAAATCATCTTTGAAGAGTTTAAAGGCACTGGCAACATGGAGCTCATTCTCGACCGTTCTATTTCTGAACTAAGGCTCTTCCCAGCAATAAATTTAGCTGCATCAGGTACACGAAAAGAAGATTTACTCATGGACGCTCATGAATGCAAGACTGTTATTGCACTTCGAAGGCGACTCATTAACATGAAACCAGCCGTGCAAATTCAACAACTGCTTGCAGCACTTGAACGATTTGAATCAAACGAAAAACTCGTAAGCGGCTAATGGCGAAGCAACCGGACCAACGGCTTGTTCAAGCCATGCAAGCACTTGCTGCAGGAAATGCCATCAACGCGTCTTTGCTTTGTGAAGCAGTACTTAGTGAAAAACGGGGGGATGACTTCGCCCTTGCACTTCGCGCTCAAGCACTCAATGCACTTGGACATTATGACGAGGCTATGCAATCAATATGTCAGGCCATCGCGAAAAATAAAAAACGAGCTGATTACCATGGGTTGCAAGCAGACATGCTCACAACACAAGGACAATTTCGCAAAGCGATTGCCGCTTATGACAAAGCATTAAAAATTAACCCAAGCCATCATGGCGTTATTGCTGGTAAGGCAAACACATGGCTGAGATTAAATGAGCCTAAGAAAGCCCTTCAGCTCTTAAAGCCGCTGATGAAGGCAAACAATGCTGACGTAACTCTATTGATTGCTTACGCAAAAACACTCATTGCGATGGACGAACCCTTTGAGGCTGCGCAATGTTTGATTGGGCGACTACCCGCATCGAGCGAGCCAAATGAAACACGTCGAACGCTTTACTTTACTCTTGGAAAAGCAATGGAACAAGCGGGAGAATATCAAAGCGCCTTTGAAGCTTATGTAGAAGGAAATACACTTTCGCCATCCGGATTTGATGTTGAAGATACAAAACAGAAGTACAAAGTAATCAAGTCGCTCTATTCAGCTGATGGCATCGGCGAACTACCAACATCAGAAATCGATGCATCTAACCGCGTCTTTATTGTTGGAATGCTCCGCTCAGGTTCGACGCTCACTGAGCAAATCATAGATGCTCATCCTATGGCGCGTGGCATCGGTGAATCCGAAGTTCTGCCATCACTCATCAACACTGAACTCAGCGAACAGTCAATCGAAGAGTGGCAAAACCTCACCCCAGTGCAGTTAACTGAGATTGCTACAAAATACCTCGATGATACTCAAGATGCAGACGAACATAAATTAGTTGTAGACAAACAACTTGGAAACTACCAATTTGTCGGGATGATTCGTCAATTGTTCCCGAACGCTAAGGTTATTCACTGCACTCGAAATCCAATGTCAATGGGACTCTCTTGTTTTGCTCAAAAGTTACCGCCCCACTCAAACCCATGGGCAAGTTCACTTGAGACTATTGGACAATTCTATTCGACATATGCATCACTCATGGCTCACTGGAGCTTGTGCTTCAATGATTTACTTGAAGTGCCTTACGAGTCGCTTGTTCAAAACCAAGAGCAATGGACACAATCAATACTAGAATATTGCGGACTCCCGTTTGATGAGCAGTGCCTTCGTTTCTGGGAAAGCGGCAGAACTGTACTAACGCTCAGCCAAGACCAAGTGAGCAAACCAATGTATACCGACGTATTAAAACGTCACGAACGCTTTGGATCGCTTTTAGAGCCACTTCAGGAACAACTCCCCTAAAAAGAAACAGCCCCCCTCAAAAGAGGGAGGCTGAGTAAGGTACTCATTTTCAGAGTAATGGGTTCGCAAAATTATTTTCTGCGACGTCTTGAAACAAGACCAGCAACACCTAAGAGTGCAAGAGCACCTGGTGCTGGAATCGCGTTCAAGCCAGTAAGCTTAACAACTCCACCGCCAATTGTTCATTGTACATTAACATTTGCTGATGAGAAATCATCTGCAACAACGCCTGTACCACCAACGACTGTGAATTGTCCAATAAGGACACTGCCGTCTACTGCTTCACCTTGTGCGTCATCTGGAGTAACAAACCATGAACCGTTGGTAGTGTTGTAATTACCAGCGTCCCAGTTCATACCAATATCATTCAATGCATTACCACCAAGCATGTCAGTAGCACCAATTGTGACCCAAGTGTCATTTGCGAGACTTGGGAAAACTGCAATCAATGCTGGATTGATTGACATTGAAGTATTGCCACCAAACGCGTTTTCATAGAAGTTTCCAGCAATGGATAATCCATTACTTTCATTTCCATAAACAGCGTCGAGTCGATCACCATCGGCTAGACCAGTGATGTACATACGGTAAGTATGACCTTCACTATTAGAACCCATGGATACTAATTCAGCTGCAACATCAGCGCTAGCGCTTGATGCTAAAACCAGTGAACCCATTCCTGCTGCAAGAGCAAAAATACTTGTATTCTTCATAAGAACACTTCTCCTTACGTGATTCGATTCGTTCGAATCATACGTGAGAACTTTCATTCTCCAACTTCCCATCAGTCTTCAGCTATGAAAACTGATTGCTTCCAAGTGCAATGTAATTGAGATTTGATGCACGGGCAATTAAAAGGTATAAAAAAACGCACAAAATCCCGCTTTTTTCTATTTTGCCTATTGTGACAGCAGGACTTAAAACAGGATGGAGCATAAAAAAAGCCCCTTGCAAGTGCAAGGGGCTTTGAATGTACCGTTGTACGTTGAAATCGGCTTATTTTCGACGACGTCTCGCAGTTACGCCAGCTAGACCGAGCAGTGCAAGAGCACCAGGTGCTGGAAGAGCGTTACCGCCAATAAGGTTCCACGTGTTGCCATCTGCGTCTTTACCTTGGACGTTGACCATCATTGCTGCCATGTCGTCTGTAAGAACGCCTGAGCCATCTATAACTGAGAATTGACCAAGTAGAACTCGACCATCAACTTCTAAGCCTTGTGCGTCATCCGGAGTAACAAACCATGAACCGTTGTCTGTTAAAAGACTACCTGCTGAGTTGAATGCACCAAAATCAATACCGATGTTATTCAAAGCATTGCCAGTTTGATCTTCAAGACCAATTGTTACCCAAGAGTCATATGCGAGACTTGGGAAAGCAAAAATCAATGCTGGGTTAATGCCTGCCGAACTATCACTACCAAATGAATTTTGGTAGAACAAGCCGTTTGCAGTAATGTCTAGCAAGCTATCTGAGTTGCCGTAAACAGCATCTACACGCCAGCCTTCATCAAGGTTTGCATAGAGACGGTAAGTTGCTACGTCTGCTGGCTGAGTTACCCCACCAGTACTACCGTTGTGAACTAACTCTGCTGAGACTGATACGTCAGCGTTAGCTGCACTTGCAGCGAGTACTGAGCTAACAGCTGCTGCTGAGATTGAAAACAATTTTGTATTCATTGTAAATTTCCTCATATCTTTTCTTTCGTTTTCTAAAAACATAGTTACACAAGCTCTTCAGAATTGACCGTTCCCACTGTCAAAGCTTCAAAGCATAATGCTTCCACGCTGCAACTATGCACACAATGTGATAGATGGCAAACACTTAGAATCATCTCTTTGCCTACGCGTTCCGTCTGTATGGATTGGGGGCGTAAAACCATCTTTCTCTGTCGATATGTCGACAATTATGGGACGTAGCCTTGAGCCTAATCTCGCATTCAAAGTAGATATTTGTATAAAAAAATACATGCATAAGAAAACCGCCGCAACCAAAAGGTTGCGACGGTTTATAAGGTCGAACAAATTAGTTAACCAGGTACCAAATGGCTAACAATTGCTTTATCGTCTTATTTTCGACGACGACGGCTTGCAATACCTGCAAGACCGAGAAGTGCAAGAGCACCTGGAGCTGGAATCATTGAATATTCGAAAGCTTGACCGGTAGCTGAGAATGTTTCATTGTCACCAACTTTACCTTGGAAGTTTACGACACCACTAACTGTGGAGTCAGTACCTACCATGGTAAATTGACCAATCATGACGCGAAGGTCTGAGCCTGCGAGACATTGGTCATCTTCCGGAGTTGCGAACCACGAACCGTTATCAGTTGCGATGTCGCCACCAGCGTTAAATGAGCCCCAATCGATACCAATATCAAGCATGTTATTGCCATTTTGATCTTCGAGACCGATTGTTACCCAAGAGTCTAATTCAAGACTTGGGAATGCTGGGTATAGTGCTGGGTTGATACCAGCTGATGAGTGGCTACCAAAAGCGTTTTGGTAAAAGCCGCCTGATGACATAATCATCAATTCATTTGATGCGTCGCCATAAACAGCGTTCAATTGATCAGTTGCTGCTGAAAAGTTCGCGTAGATGCGAGCTGTCCATGTACCGTCTCCATTGTCCATTCCATCAAATGAAAGGCCAGTGTAGTCAGCCATAGCAGGAACTGCGATCAGTGAAGTTGCTGCAATTGCGAGCGAAAGCGTTTTGTTATTCATTTGCTTTCCTTCCTCTATTTCTTTCCTAATTACTAGATCTAGTTAAAAACGTACGTTGGTGATTGAGTTCATTCCAATCCAGAGCTGACTTGGCGGAATTCCAACAATCATGTTCCCCAACAGGTTGATATTCGTGAATTGAAGACGTTAGTTCCCTTAACATCTAAAATTCTCTCTTCTCTTCCTTATTGAGAAATTACCTAAACACTGTCTAGGTAACATGATGAAAATAACGGATGACAGTCGAGAGTCAATACAATCTTCAGATTTTTCGTTCGTAAAAGCTAAAAAATGACTCTCAAATACCCTATTTTGCCATTTGAATCGATTTTAGGCATCCTTTTAACAGAAGAGGCCCTGCATCCGAAATTTCAACGTGCACAATTTTACCGACCATGGACTCTGCCTCATCACTTTCAACATCAAAAACACAGATAAGGTCTCCAGCGGTTCGCCCTGAAAGTTGCACTTTTTTTGACTCCC
>JAYZCQ010000045.1:0-24103 GCA_036338245.1 Planctomycetota bacterium | reverse complement strand
CTCGCAATTGTGCGAGGACCATCAGGGGTTGGAAAAACAACACTCTTGCATTGCATAATTGGATTACTTAAACCAACATCTGGTGAGGTGTACGTGAACCAAACGAACGTCACTACTGAAATTCCTAAATCTAGATCGATGGGTATCATGATGCAGCAGCAGCCGCTGTATGAACATTTAAGTGTGAAACGCAATTTGGAGATGGCTTCATACGAATTGAATCACGATTCAGTTTCCACAATCCTCACTCAATTAGATTTGCAAAATCAATCGGATGTTCCAGTAGCAAACTTGAGCGGGGGAGAGCGAAAGCGAGTTTCGTTTGGACGCGCAATCGTCAACAATCCTGATGTGTTGTTACTAGATGAACCATTTGTATCGTTAGATGATGCTTTGGTTCAATCCTTAGTCGATTACATCAACACCGCGCGCGATACTCAACAATGCGCTGTTGTTCTTGCGACACATCGACATGATGTCGATGAATTTGCAACACAGACAATCGAGTTATAAAAAATCACCCTTGAATCCGAGGATCCAAGGGTGATGGAAGAGAAGAGAAGAGAAGGAACGCAACGAGCACTCTTTCGAGCAATGGTTGCACGCATGCGTTCCACAACTTCGCCTTTAAGGTTATCGGCAGTTCCACATGGTTTTGATCAAATTTGGGTTCAATTTTTCACTTTTTTTCTGCTATTGAATACAACCTGCTGTATTCCAAAAACTTGCGCAACGCATATTTTTTTGAGGTTTTTATCGGCTCCTAGAAATTTGTTTTAAGTCATTGATTGCAAGTAAGTTGCTTGTTGACTGTGGAACAATCCACAAAAAATGCAGAGACAGTGACAAGATGTTGTCAGGGTCGCGTTGGGGGATTTGGTAGGGTGCACTCAAGTATGAAATCACCTCAACATCACTATCTGGGATGGCAAAAACCGTTCATGAAAACGTGCGCCAAGTGGTTGCTTGAACACAAGTTGCACTCGGGCAGTGCAACAACCCCGCCGCTCAAGGTCATTGTGCAGAGCCGTTCTGCTGCAAGGCAGTTGCGTTCAAATTTGCTCTACTTAGCTGGTAAAAGTGGGCATGGAATCGCACTCCCCGTAATTGAGACTCCGTATCAATTCACGCTCTCCTGCTTGCCAAGTGATGAGAGCGTTGCAGATGAGCTTGTGGTGAAGTTGCTCATTGGTGATGAACTTCAGAGGCTCAGTGAGGGCGATGTGACGAAGTTGTTTGGCAAGCAACTTACAAAAGATTGGCGCAGTTACGCAGAACAGATTTACAAATCACTTCGCCTTTGCACACTTGCAGGCGTTCAACTTAATCCAACTTCGTGGACTAGTGATGCTTCCGGACTCCCAACCCCTGAAGCTACTGAACGTTTAGAAGTTCTTGAAACACTCATCGGTTGCGTGTCAAAAGCATTGCAAGAGGAAGGGTTTTCGATTGAGCATCATGCAATTCAAAGCGCAGTGCTCGATCCACAAAACTGCGTAGTGGACGATTTGATTCTCGTTGGCATAACTGACTTGCAGCCGCTGTTTGTCCAAGCAATGGATAATTATAGAGACGCAGGCAAATGTATAGATGTCCTTATCCGGGCGCCAGAAGAATGTCGTGATGGTTTTAATCATCTCGGTGTTGTTGATGTTGAGTATTGGAACAGTCGCACTGTGAACATTCCCGATGACTGTATTCATGTAGCGGGCGCTCCGAGTCATCAGTCTTCAGTATTGCTTCATGCAATCAATAGTGAGAAGGATATTCCTGTTGACGAGCTACTCATCAGCGTGACAGACGAGCCGAACAGTGCAGTTGTCAAACAATACATCGAGGATTACGGCATTCAGACTCGCGTTGCGAGTGGTCAAGATGTTACGCAAACGCTTCCATTCTTGTTATTGCAGCTTTGTATGGATTGGATTTCAACACGAAGTGCGAATGCGTTTGCTTCATTGATTCGCCATCCAGACATGATTGATTTGTTGCATATACAAGAGCAAGATATTGCTTCTTTTGACGATTGGAGAATGCAATATCTGCCTGAGTTCTTGATTGCTGACGCTCTCAGGGTCATCAAGCGAGAAGAGAAGAAGTTCGGTAAGGCATTAATGCTGTTTGAATCAGTACATGGTTTGTTCAACAAGCATCATCTCTATCAATCTTCAGATTCAACATCGCAACACTTACAATGTATTCGGGAGTTTCTGTTGGAACTCTATGGCGAGGTCAATCTTCGTTCAGAATCACCAATGCTTGGTGTGTTCCGTAGTATTTTTGGAACACTAGAACTCATTGAAGAAGCAGATGCGATGCTCGGCGGGAACACGCTTGAGTTAACAAAAGAAGAAGTGCTACGAAGTGTTATCGAAAGATTGAGAACAACAACACTTCCAGAATACCCAAACGAAAACGCTGTCGAGATTGTCGGCTGGCTTGAAGCAATGAATGCAGACGACCCATACTTGTTTGTTGTTGGGATGGATGCGGAGTCCATTCACAAGGAACAGGCAACGCCCTTCTTTCCTAATCAAGTAAAGCACGCACTTGGAGTGGATTCAGTTGAGTTACGGCTTGCAAGAGATGCGCATGCTTTAGAAGCAATGGCAGCGTCGCGGTCGACGAATGGCGCACTCCACCTCATTGTCGCTCGCAAAGGTCTCGATGGAGAATCGCTGACGCCTTCATCCCTGTTGTTGAAATGTAGTGACTCTACACAACTTGCAACCAGAGCTCTAGCATTGACAACTTCACTTGAACGAGAAATGCCCACGCTACCTAAAACAATGATGCGTAATCAAGAAGGCGCAGGCATGCCGTTGCCAAACCCATCGGATTTTCCAATTGAGCAACCAAGCAAAGTCAGCGTGACGGCATTTAAAGATTACTTAAGTTGCCCTTACCGATATTGGCTGAAGCACATTCTTCGCTTGCGAGTAGCAGAAGATGCATTGCCTGAGTTAGACCATAAAGATTTTGGCATCCTCTTCCATCTCATTCTTCAAGAGTTTAGTGAAGACGATAAACGAAGAGCATGGCTTGACCCGAAGCAAATTGAGCAGTACTTGCTTGAAAGATTAGATCAGCAATTACTGATGCGTTTTGGTAGTCCAAAAATTCGATCGGGATTAATCCAACTTCAGCGTGAAGTTGCAATTGCACGCATTGCACTCTTTGCAAGACAACACGCACAAACTGTACGGGAAGGGTGGAGGATTCTTGCTTCAGAAGTGAGTGCTTCCTTTGATGTGCTCATCGATGAGAAGCAGATATCTGTGCATGGCAAGATTGACCGAATTGAGCAGAATGAAAGTGGTGTGATCAGAGTTCTTGATTACAAAACGGGTTCAGCCAAACCGAATCAAACGCATATCAAAAACCACAGTTGGGTTGATTTACAGTTGCCTTTGTATCGCCGTCTCCTAAATGAAATTCCGGTATTGAATGAGGCATTACAGACGAGCCCCGTAATCCAACTTGGTTACTTCAACATTGCTTCGAATGAATCAAAATCTGGGATTCATTTGTTAGATATAACTGATGAGTTAGAGCAAAGCATCGAACCCACAATTCATACATGCCTAAAAGGCATTGTTCACTGCGAGTTTGGCGAGAAGCCTGCTACGCCAGCTCCGAAGTATTCTGAAGATCTCAGTTGGATTTGCCAAGACAGCAACGCTTTTGGTGAGGGGGAGCATGATGGCAGCGAATAACTTCAATCGATTTGAAAAAATTGAAGCACTTGCAGGGTCTGGAAAAACCTACAAACTTGCGATGCGTTACATCAGATTACTTGCAATGGGAGCGAGTCCCGACTCTATTCTTGCAACGACATTTAGCAAGAAAGCGGCTGGCGAAATCAGAGATAGAATCATCGAACTCATCGCAAAAGCAGTCGTTGATGAGAAAGCAAAGCAAGAACTTCTCGAAGAAGTTCCTGAACTTGAGAGTGTTGAACTTTCGCAGACCCTTCGTTTGTTAACTTCCAATCTGCATCGACTTCGCATTGGAACGATTGATAGTTTTTTCGTAAGAACTGCGAAAGTCTTTCAAGATATTCTGGGGATGCGAACGGATTGGACGATTCTAGATGCTCCAAGTGAAGAGGTCTTGTTCCGTGACGCGGTTTGTGAGTTAACAAATAGCCATGAAGAGCTTTCTCGGTTAGCACTTGCTTTCCAGTGGGGGCTTGGCGGCTCGAGAGTCCCTGTTGTTGAATCACTGAAGGATCTGTACAAAAATGCCTATAACTCAATAAGAGAATCAGGCAATGCCGCTTGGCTTTGGGGAACTCGAGTGAAAGCAACAGGGGAGAGTGAGGCAAGGGCTGGTTTAGAGCGTCTTCCAAACATTGCACCGAGTGCTAAGAGGCAACTTGAATCAATCCCTAAGACCACCGAGCAGTTTGAGGCAGGCCAATGGAAAGAACTGCTGAAGCAAGGAATGCCATCAAAAGTGTTTGATGAAACATATACATTTCATAGAAAAACGCTCACTGACGAGCAGATTGAAGCAACGATTCCAATCGTTGAGTTTGCGAAGAAGCATTTTAGAAATGAGCTTGTTACAAAAAATGAAGGCGTGTATGACGTAAACAGTGAGTTAAACGATGCAGTCACAGCGCTCAAACACATGCAAGGCAGATACACATTTGATGATATTGCTTTCTACCTAAGCTGCTGCAAAGTTGTTGAAAATCTCATTGAGCTTCAGTACAGACTTGATATGCAAATCAATCACTTACTCATTGATGAGTTTCAAGACACCTCTGTCACCCAATACAAAGTGCTCAGGCCCCTGATGTTAGAAATCAATCAATCAGAAAGTGACCGCTCACTTTTCTTTGTCGGTGATGTGAAACAAAGTCTCTATAGTTTTAGAGGCGGTGAGCCAGACCTTCTTCGTAACATTGAAACACAGATTATTGATTGTCAGAAGGTTCGACTTAAGAAAAGTTATCGCTGTTCAGCTCCCGTTCTTAATGCGGTGAATGAATTTTTTATGAATGCAGAAAACATTCAAAACCTCTCTGATATCTCTTCTCAAGCAATTGTCCAGTGGCGAAAGGATTTTGAGTTGCATCAGCCAGCATTTGAATCAAGGCGCGGCTATGCATGCATTCAAACAACAGGCGAGGATGACGAAGCAGATGAAATTGAATTGATGATTCGGAAAGTGAAGGATGTTACATTTTCAATCATCAAAGATGCTCCTGATGCTACGATTGGAATCCTAGTACAAAAAAATACAAAGCAGCAGATTCAGCGAATCGTGCATGAGTTAAGAAATGATGATGCCACTCCAGTGTTTGCGGCTGAACATAGAGGGAATCCACTCACTGATTCGCCAGCAGTCACTGTATTAATGTCTCTCATCTTGATGGCAGACCATCCGGGAAACAGTGTTGCTCGCTTTCACGTTTGTACATCACCAATTGGAGAGTCTCATTCGCTTTCGTTTGCAGATGATGCAGGTTGTCAAAAGTTTGGAAGGCAACTTCGTCTTTCACTCTTAAAGAATGGTTATGAGGCGGTACTTAAAGAGTTTGCTTGTCTTGTTGTAGATCAAGTGACGGAACGAGATAGACTTAGGATGTGGCAACTCATTGAGCAAGCGTCTCAAATTGACTCAAGCATGGCGATGCGTCCATCTGCCTTCGTCAATCATGTAATGAATACGAGAATACCTGACCCAGCGTCTTCAAAGGTTCAAGTGATGACAATCCATGCGTCGAAAGGCCTTTCATTCGATGCGGTCATCATGTGCGATTTGCAAGATAGCATTTCAAATACGCCTAAGGTACTGAGTTCAAAGGATGACCCATATGAACCGCCATCACTAGCAGGGCTCTACAGCGGAGAAGAAAGCGAGCGAGTGCTAGAAGAGTACGCAGTTCTCAGACAGTCGCATAAGAACGAAGTCGTCAATGACACGCTCTGTACGTTGTATGTTGGCATGACAAGAGCAAAGCACGCACTGCATATTGTTGTGCCAACTAGGTCAAAAATAACATACAAAACGCTCGATTGCGTCTTGCTCCAAGGATTTAGTTTGACGTCATCTTCGCAACCAAATGAAATTCTTTGGGAAAGTGATGAAAGTACATTAGATTGGAAACAAGATATTCCGGTTGAAGAAAAGAAAGCTATTGGGCTATTGCCAGACACCTTAAACATTTGCTCGGCTAGCGGAGAGGGTGCAATGAAGGGCAGGGGCGTTCCGACTCGTTCACCTTCAAGTTTAGAAGGCGGCGGCGAACGCAACATACGAGCACGATTTGGTCAGAGTGATTCCGAATCATTTGACCAAGGCACATTGTTGCATCATTGGTTTGAGCAAATCGAATGGCTAGATTCGCCAATTCACGAAAATTGGGTCCATGAGCACACCCCAAATGCGCTCCGACATCGAATGGGAGAATCAAGAGTTAACAACGCA
This sequence comes from Planctomycetota bacterium, assembly GCA_036338245.1. Classification (GTDB taxonomy): domain Bacteria; phylum Planctomycetota; class Phycisphaerae; order Phycisphaerales; family SM1A02. Next base: position 17,662 of record JAYZCQ010000045.1, on the reverse strand, counting down.
ATGCAGTTGTTAATGGATTCGCTCCAATCTGATGGGATGAAGCAATTGCTTACAAAACCTTCAGAGTTCGTCGAAGTGTTTCAAGAATATCCCTTTCTCGTCCGGCTGCAGAAAGGGAATTCGCTTGGTTTGCTGTCAATAGATGAAACCACTGACATGTCAGGTACGATTGACAGACTTGTGATTGAGCGTGACGCCGAAGGCAATCCAATACGCGCTGAAGTTATTGATTGGAAAAGTGATGTAGTTGATGAAATCACTTTGCAAGAAAAAATAAGTCACTACGAGCCTCAACTCGCAACATATGTCCTTGCAATGTCACTCATTCTCGGAATCGAAGTTGAGGCAATTCAAGCCAAGCTAGTCTTCTTAAGAACGGGCGAGGTTGTTACATTAGCTTTTGATGAGTCGCTCGCTCAATCTTGATGAACATTGATGTAACGAAAAAGAAGACAAACAAGCCAAATCCAATCCACATACCGATTCGCAGCATGTTTGACATGACAGACCAAGATTCTTCAGTAGCCTTGCTCGCAAACAACGCGAGTGTTAACGCAAAGCCAAGTTTCCCGACTAAACTCATGAGCGACAAAAATGTCGCTCTACGTTCGGATGGCAAAGATGGTGTGATTGCAGCATTTAAAGGCGCAGTAGACATCGCTCTTGGGCAACTTCTTAGCGTCGTGAGCAGTGCAATCGGAATGCTCATAAAGAGGTGCATCACTGCAATCAGGGCAATTTGTAATCCTGCTGCCGACAACAGTGAACATTTAGTTCCAACAGCATTTCTAAACTTGATACTGCAACCGGCTATCCAAGAAGCGATGAGCGTCGTCACAGTGAGATGAATGCTAGTCCATATGGGTACGCTTTCCGCAGAATCAAGTGATTTACACAAAGTTTCGATGTAAGGTTGATAGAACTCATATGGAATATGGTTAATGATGAGCAAAAACACGGCAAAACCAAAAAGCCAAAGCAATCTATTATCTTGCAGAAGGCGCAAGCAAGCAACAATTTGCTTGTGGAACGAGAGTTGCTTTGATTCATCCTTGGTTTGAATTGGCTCCGTAAAGGAAAGAGAAATGAAGATGAGTATGATGCCTGCAAAAGCTGAAAGTGCGTATGTCCCTCGATAGTCTAGGATTGCAATAAGCCCGCCAATAATGCCGCCAGCCGCTGTGCCTAAAAAACTATACCGAGTTGCTGTGGCTTCTCTTTGGGCGTACTCTTCATGTTTATCAATCGCCTCGCAAGATTCATAAAGGAAACTGGTATCAGTTCCACTGTTAAACGCAATGCCTGCTGCTAAAAGTAACTGAGCGATAGCGAATGTCATAAATGCAGTTGAAAATACGAATAAGACATAAGAGGCGGTTAAGAAAATTGAAGCAACGACGAGTGTCTTTTTCCTGCCAAATCTATCACTAAACCAACCTGAGGGTACTTCCATCGTTACGACAGAAAGAAAGTAAATCGATTGAAGTAAAAAAACTTCTTCAAGTAGAAGAATGCTGTTGAAGAAGAGAAAGTAAATTGGCAACCAGAAGTAAGCATGGAACACGCATGCGAACCAAGGGTATAGTTTTAGATTTTTGTTGAGTGATTCGGTTAAGATCATAGAGTCACGGCTTGCAAAGTGAAGAGGTCAACGAGAATGCAATGAATGCTCCAAACAAACCAACAACATTGTTTAATGCGATGTAACTGCCAAGCGTGAGAAATTTTTGGTTTTGAAAAAGCGTAATACTATCAAGTGCAAAAGTAGAGTACGTGGTGAATCCACCAAGCAGACCCAGCATTACAAACGAACGGATAAATTCTTTGTTCGATGCAAGTGGACCTAAGCAAAGTGCTGCAATGATGCCAATCAAAATGCAACCAATTACATTGACAATAAATGTTGCAATTGGGAAAGAGGCTGGTGCTTCGGTTTGGTAAAGATTTGCAATGACTGCCCTGAGCACAGCTCCAATAGAGCCGCCAAATGCGACATATAAAAGTGTTGAACCATCCATAACACGCCCGGCAGGATTCGAACCTGCGACCTTCGCTTTAGGAAAGCGATGCTCTATCCAACTGAGCTACGAGCGCAACAAAAGGGCATTGTACTCTGTAGTCGTTAAAGTTCTTCTTCTCGTAAACGGGTAACGATTTCTCTTACTGTCTTCATGACTCTGGATTTTGCATGTCTAACAGTTTCTGGGGTCATATCTAAGCGTTCAGCAGCACGTTCTGCACTCATGCCGCGTCTTCCGTACAGTTCAAATGCTTCCCAAGTCTTTGGTTCAAACTTTGGCCTCGCTTCTGTCATCGCTTCAGATAGCAAATGTTCAGCCCACTCTCTATCGAAAACTGCTTCTAGCTCGTCTCGACCATCTTCTGCAACTTGCATCCCGTGCGTGTCTAGATTTACTTCTCTTCGTTTGCGGTATCGCTGCCTAATCGCATTTAGTGTAATTCGCTTGAGGTATCCTCTGAAGCGGCCTTTGCTTGGGTCATATTCAAACTGATCTGCAACCTTGAAAAAGTTGAAGAGAACATTCTGCATGACGTCATCTGCTTCACCACTCGGTAAACCTGCGTTGCGAGCAAATCCGCAGATGATTGGACCATATCTATCGACAAAAATGCCCCATCCCATTTCGCGGTTGACTGTTTCGTCTGACTTCAATTGAAGTAGTAAGTCCATGTTTGTTTCGTAACGGCCATTGACAGTGCGTACAAGCGTTGGGATGTCATCACCTTGCTCGGGAGTCGCAGGGACGTTGTCAATTTCATTGACCATTTGGCTATCTAAGTTTTCGGTTTCGCCCGGCAATCGGACAAGGAATTTCCATGGTCCAATTTGAATCATGTCATCAGAGTGTATCCGGACTTCCTCTCCCTTTTCCATCCGAATCGTATTTAGATAAGTGCCCGAACGGCTTTTTAAATCAGCGAGCACCCATTTGCCATCTTTGCATTCAACCCTTGCGTGCTGTCTAGACACATACCGATTGGCGAGTTGATGTGAACAAGTAGGCGAGCGACCAAGGATGCATTCACTGCCTTCTTGGACTTCAATATGAGGAACACGCTTTCCATGTATCTGGAAAAGCACTAATCCATCAGAATGTTGAACATTGTCATTCACCAGGAAACTCCTCGACGCGAATTCGCGGTGTTTATTGTAATTGATAGATAGGAGATAAATGAAATTAAAAGCCGTTTTTGAGCAACAGCAAATGAAGTTTATGAGTCAAAAATCAAGGTACAATGCATACCTAACCACACTTCTGTTTAGTTATCGGAGTCCAGAATGACCACCTGTTTTTTTGAGAGACATCAAGAAAAAATTGAATCTGCCATCAACGCTATCCAAGATAGAGGGTTTTTCTCAGCCTATCCTGAAGTTCCTAGCGGCAAGCTTTATGGCGAAAATGCAAAATCAGAAGGCAAGGCTTTTTTTGATTCAGTGATTGATTCGGAATTCTCTCTTTCGCAATCAACCAACGGAAACTGGGTTGGAGAAGAGGCGTCACCCTATGGGATCAAATTAGGGGTCACTTATCCGGATGTCAACATCGATGACTTGATGACTTCGATGACTCAAGCTTGCCAAGATTGGAGAAAGGCTTCAGTTGAGACGAGAGTTGGTTGCGCGTTAGAAATATTAGACAGACTGAACAAGAAAAGTTTTGACATGGCGTTCGCAGTAATGCACACAACAGGTCAAGGGTTCATGATGGCGTTCCAAGCGGGCGGTCCACATGCTCAAGACAGGGGTCTTGAGGCAGTTGCATATGCTTACAAGGCAATGCTTGATTGCCCATCTGAAGCTACATGGAAGAAACAAGTCGGTAAAGATGAATTCGTCACACTTGAAAAGCAGTTTGTTATTGTTCCAAGAGGTTTAGGACTCGTCATTGGTTGTTCTACATTCCCAACATGGAATTCCTATCCAGGTTTGTTCGCAAGTCTCGTAACAGGCAACGGCGTCATCGTAAAACCCCACCCCCAAGCGATTCTCCCATCTGCAATGACCGTTCGCATTTGCCAAGAGGTGCTTCAAGAAGCCGGATTCGATGCAAACGTCGTTACCCTTGTTGCAGATACAGTGGAATCGCCTAAGACAGCGGAGCTCGTCCAGCATGATTCTGTATCAATAGTTGACTACACGGGTTCATCAACATTTGGTGAATGGGTAGAAACGAATGCAGGGGATGCAGTCGTCTACACAGAAAAGTCTGGCATTAACAGCATCATCATTGATAGCGCCGAGTCGATGAAGCCAGTCTCTGGCAACATTGGTTTTTCATTGTGTCTGTATTCCGGGCAAATGTGCACGACTCCACAAAACATTTTTGTACCTAAAGGCGGTATCCAAACTTCCGATGGCACGATGCCATTCGATGACGTTGCAAATGCAATTGTTAAAGCAGTCGATTGGATGTTGAGTGATCAAGGTCGAGCCAATGAAGTATTAGGGGCAGTTCAAAACCAAGCAACTGCAGACAGAGTAGACAGTGTTCAAGGAGACGTGCTTAGGAGTGGTGATGGCATTGAACACTCCATGTTCCCTGAAGCGAGAACTCGCTCAATCAAGATTGTAAAAACGACATCTTCTGATATTGAAACGATTGCTCAAGAATACTTTGGCCCAGTTGTGTTTATTGTTGAAACTGAATCAACGGATGAATCAATCCAACTCGCATCAAGTATTGCTCGTAACCATGGTGCAATCAGTTGCGGCCTCTACAGTACAAATGATGATGTCATTGAACATGCAATTGACTCAATGACGTGTGCTGGTGTTCCCGTTTCTTGCAATCTTGTTGGAAACATTTGGGTCAACCAATCAGCAGCGTTCAGTGATTTCCATGTCAGTGGTGCAAATCCTTCAGGAAACGCAACCCTGACGGATTCTGCGTTTATAGCAGGGCGATTTAATGTTGTGCAATGTCGAACGTGCGTGCCAGCACCACAAAAGGTTGAAGCATAATGCCGATTTATGAATACGAGGGCGTTAGACCAGTCGTTGACCCAAAAGCATTTGTTCACCCAACAGCAGTAATAATTGGTGATGTCATCATTGAGGCAGACTGCCTAGTTGGTCCATGTGCTGTGCTTCGAGGGGACATCGGTCGACTCATCATGAAGAAGGGGAGCAACATGCAAGACACATGTGTCGTTCACAGTTTTCCTGGTGAAGATACCATCGTTGAAGAAGATGGACATATTGGTCATGGTGCTGTCTTGCACGGATGCGTTATCAAGAAAAACGCGATGGTTGGCATGAACGCAGTTGTCATGGATGGTGCAATTATTGGCGAAAACAGTTTTGTCGCTGCAATGGCATTTGTAAAAGCAGGTACTGAAGTCCCTCCTAATGTACTTGTTGCGGGTTGCCCTGCAAAAGTTCTCAAGGAACTTGGTGAACAGGAGATTGCATGGAAGAGCGAAGGCACTCGCATTTACCAACATCTTGCACGCAGGCACGCCGAAACGGGCGTTGAATGTGAGCCGCTTACAGAAGTTGAACCAGACCGGAAACGCGTTCCACTAACTGAGCACGGTCCAAAACACGATTTATGAGATTAGTTTGAGCGCTTCTTTAGCGGCTACGCCTAACAATTCACACCTCGTTGGGTGTGGCCTAATTGTTTGCGAAACGTCATACAAGGTTGCACCCATTTCAAGTGCGAGAACGCCTTCTGAAATCAGTTCAGTTGCATCGTCACCAACAAATCCAATACCGGTGACTAATTGTGACTCAGGACAATAACCAAGAAACGTAGTCCCTTGCTGCATACCTCTAAGCAGTGCCAAACCAGATTGTCCCCACTTAATGCTCACAATTTCTTTGTCAAATGCTCCGCACTGAGAAAATTCTGGCGAGCCCCAACAGACTTGCGGGATGAACTGTGAGTCAAAAACACTCTCAAGTCCACACGCTGCTTCAGCAGCAACTGTGCCCTGAGCAATAGCAACCGCAGCGTTATTGCTTGCCTTCGTACAATCGCCTACTGCGTACACTCGTGATTGTGATGTTTGGCACGATTCATTAACGAAAATGCCTTCGCTGTCAGAGTCTACTTCTGCGTTTTGTAACTGGAGTTCGTTAAGTTGAGGCGTTCGTTTTGTTGCGAGAACGATGTGTTCGAACTCGCTTAAGTCGGGCAACTCATTAACAATGGTCGCTATTTTTTTCAACGGTCGTTCAACAAGCTTAACAATTCGCTCATCAAATGATGGAAGAAGTTGTCCATCTGTGCAGAGTGTTACATCTACCTCTTTGAGTGCGTGTGTGGCTTCAACGCCATCAGTTGTGCCCCCAATAATGAGCACTCTACCTGACGGCGTAAAAGTTTGATAGACATCTTCCACTTGAACGCATTTGTCATTAACAGTCTCGCGCGGGCTCGTGCCAGTTGCAATGATTGCTTTACGGAATTTAACTATAGAAACATGCTCGCCAGTAATTTGAACTTTCTTTGCTGACTCAAAATGTGCTTTCCCAATCAGTCTTTCAATCCCAAGTGATTTGCAACGCTGCTCAAGTCCTTTCTTTAAAGTTGCTTGGTACTGCGTTACTTCGTCAAACTCGTGTCCATAGTACAAACCCTTTGTTGGAATACATGCTTGGTGCAAGCATCTTCCGCCAAGTGAATCATGTGGATCTACGATAGCAACATTTTTCCCAAGTTCAGCGCAACGGAACGCAGCTGTGTAGCCCGCAGGACCGCCACCTATGACGAGGACATCAACTTCTTGACTGAATTGCCCAACGACCATGAGTTACACCACGAACCGCATTGGGTGTTCAAGGTCGTTCATCATATGTTCAATAAATGGAATCTCGCGTCCTCCATCAATGAGTCTGTGGTCAATCGAATGGCTCAATGGAAGAATAAGTCTCGGCACGATTTCATCATCGACTACCCACGGCATTTTTCTTGCCCTGCCTACAGCAAGGCACGCAACCGTACCTTGCTGGATGATTGGAGTTGAATACCTTGTTCGACCAACTGCGCCTGCATTTGAGATGGTGTACGTTGCGCCGCGAGTGTCTGCAATAGAGAAACTCGCACTTCTTGCATTCTCAATGATTTGCTCAAGCTGTGTGGAAATCTCTCCTACGCTTAGCAAGTCTGCGTTTCGAATCACAGGCGCGATGAGTCCACGTTCGGAGTCTACGCCAATGGCAATGTTTACATATTGCCTGAATAAGATATCACCAGATTCTGAATCAATTGCAGCATTTAAGATGGGGTATTTCTTAAGCGATCTGCAAATTGCTTTGATAACAAATGGCAAGAGCGTTAGTTTAAAGTTTGGCTGGTCTGGATCATGGAATGTTTTTCGGAGTTCATCAATTGCAGTAATGTCAACATCATTGCAATCTGTCACATGTGGCACTGTTTCCCATGCCAAACACATTGCTTTAGAAATTGATTTCCGGGCTTGAGTCATATGTTGGCGAATGATTGCGCCATACTCATCTTGCTCATGTACACCATCGATGGATTGTTCGACCTTTATTGAAGGTCTTGATACAGATTCAACCTTAGCAATCGATTGTTTTGGGGCTTGGGCAGTTTGCTCGATGTCTTGCCGTGTGATTCGCCCGCCCGAACCCGTACCTAGAACTGTGCTTAAATCGACATTAAGCGTACGAGCAAGTTTTCTGTTTGATGGTGATGCGCGAACTTTTGGTTGTTCAACTCGCCTAGTTTGATTCAGTGGTTCAATAACTTCTTTAGTTTCAACGATAGTTTCTTTTACAGGAGAAGACTTCACGCTCTCACCCGCATCAAAAGTCACCATCACATCACCAACATGCACGAGTTGCTTATCTTGTACATGTACTTTGACAACTTTTCCAGTACAGGGGGATGGGATTTCAACTGCTGCTTTATCAGTTTCCACTTCCATTAACAACTCGTCTTCATTAATGGATTGCCCCTCAACAACATGAACAGTAAGAATCTGTCCCTCGTGGATGCCTTCACCTAAATCTGGAAGTTTGAAATCCATGCGAGTTATTTTATTCCCAAGTCACAATACTTTTGGCAGTTGACACAATTTCTTCACACTCTGGCAAGAAGTGTTCCTCGACTTGGAAGTAGGGGAACACTGTGTCAAAGCCAGTGAGACGCTTTATTGGTGCTTCTAGATACTCAAAACACGTTTCATTAATGCGTGCGATGAGTTCGGCTGCAATACCGCATGTTCGTTGACCTTCATTCACAATGAGGCAGCGTCCAGTTTTTTGTACCGATGCAGCAATGGTTTCAGTGTCAATTGGTGAAACTGACAAGAGGTCAATCACATCTGCTGAAACGTTGTGGTCTTCTTGTAAATCTTGGGCGGCCTCGATACAAGTTCTAAGTGTTGCACCATATGAAATAATGGTGATATCACTGCCTTCTTGAACGACGTTCGCCTTGCCAATCTCAAGCAACTCTGGCGCATCAGGGACTTCTTCTCGGAAAGCTCGATAGATTGCTTTCGGCTCATAGAAAATCACAGGATCATCTGAACGAATGGCCGCAGCAAGCAGCGACCGCGCGTTTCTTGGCCCAGATGGGATTACTACATGCAAGCCCGGCGTGTGTGCCCAATATGCTTCTCTTGATTCGCTGTGATGTTCAACAGCACGGATGTTGCCGCCATAAGGCGTTCGAAGCACCATCGGTACAGTGTATTTACCTTGAGTCCTGTTGTGAAGTCTTGCCATATTCTGCTCGATTTGGTCAAACGCTTGCATCGTAAAACCAGAAAACTGAATTTCAACGACAGGCCTTAGTCCGTAGACAGCCATACCAACAGCGGTGCCAACAATTCCACACTCAGCAAGCGGAGTATCGAGAACTCTGTTTTCCCCGAACTGAGATTGCAAATCTTTTGTTACCCTGAATACGCCGCCGTTAACACCGATGTCTTCACCCATTAGGACGACGTTTGAATCCCTATCCATCTCTTGAGCAAGCGCGAGGTTTAATGCTTCAACCATTGTGAGCTTACTCATCTGTAACCCCTTTATCTGAGAGCCGCTTTAAGTACTCAGCTTTTTGCGCATTGAGTTCTTCAGTCATTTCAATATGCATGAAATCGAAAATCTCAGTAGGGTCTGCAGGTTCCATTGCGTAGAACTTATCTCGCGCTTCAATGACCTCTTCATCGCAGGAGGTTTCAATGGCTTTAATGTCTGACTGCTCAATGACACCTTTGCGTTTCAGATACAACTCAAAGCGGAGCAGTGGGCATCTTTTCTCCCACGCTTCGACTGCGGAATCTTCTCTATAGACAGTCGGGTCATCTGCAGTTGTGTGTAAGCTCATCCTGTAAGTTACTGCTTCGATGAGTGTCGGGCCCTCGCCGTTCCGCGCTCTTGTCGCGGCCTCTTCAGTTGCTTTAATCATTGCAAACAAATCATTGCCATCAACTCTGATGCTTGGGACATCAAATGCGATGCCACGCTTTGCAAAGTGTTCACTATTTGCTTGTTTTTCCGTTGGCGTTGAAATCGCCCAGCCATTGTTTTCACAAACGAACACAACTGGGGCTTTATAGACAGCAGCAAAGTTTAATGCTTCACTGACCGCACCTTGTGAACTTGCACCATCGCCGTAATTGACAACAACACAGTTGGCATCCTTCTTGTAAGTCATTCCCATTCCAATGCCAACCGCAGGCAACACATGCGACCCAATAACAATTGAGAATGGCATGTCGTTTACTTCTTTTGGTGGGGGGAATCCATCGTGGAAACCTGCCCATAATCGCATGAGGTGTTCCATTGGCCACCCGCGAATAATTTGAGCACCGAATGAACGGTAGGATGGCGCGTACCAGTCGCCTTGATTGAGAGGTAGTACTTGACCGACAATGCATGCCTCTTGCCCAACGTTTGGGGCGAAGGTCCCCATGCGTCCTTGTCGTTGCATGGTAAGCATTCGTTTATCAAACGCTCTTGCTCGAACCATCGAGGTGTACATATCGATGAGTTCGTCATGAGAATAACTTGGTTCTAAACCTTCATCAACTTCGCCATGCTCATTGAGTATTTGAAGAACTTCAATATGTCCAAGTTGAATAGGTGTAGTATCCATAGCAGAAGGCGTCTTTGAAGAGGCAACCTCTTGACCCTCGTTAGCCTTGCTATGAGATGGATTTTCAGTTGCCATAGCACCTTATCATACCATCCCCGGGAGATCGATTCTAGACTTGTTTCATGCGTTCAAATGGCTGTCTGCATGCATTGCAGTAGTGAATTGAACGGCACCGCGTTGGTCCAAAAGCGCTTGTATACGCCGTATCTTCCGAGTCGCACCATGGGCACTTGATTGCAGAAGTCTGGAGTTCAACTTGCGTGATATCAGACCCACTAGAGCAGCAGGAGCCATCCGGAACCGCAATGCCCATTGCAGCAAGGTCACTTTTGCCTTGCTCAGTCATACGGTCGGTGCTCCATGGTGGGTCATAGATGAAATCAACAGTGACTTGCTCTATTCCTTCCATCTCACCAACCTTCTCTTTGACTTCATTAGCAATTGCTGGCAGCGCCAAACAACCAACAAAAGTTGGTAACAACTCAACTCGTACATTGCTCTCTTGAACATCGACTGATTCAACGATACCCAAGTCGACAATGCTGATGGGCATTTCAGGATCTGGAATTGTCAACAAGACATCAAGAATGGCTTGTTTGTTTACCATGCTGCTGTTGGGTCTTCTCTATAAACTGCTTGCAATTCCCTAAGCGATTCATTGAAGTCTTCAGAATGAACCCCAGAGCGTCCACCTTCAGCGTCAGCATTTCGCTGTTTAACATTGATTTCAACTCCAGCGAGTTCAAACTGTTTCCTCACTCTTTTATGCCACTCTGAAAAAATATCATCAGCCGTGTTTACGATGCCTTCTTCAATGAGTAGGTCAAACCCGTATGGCGTTTCAAACATCATTGATGCTTCACACGCATAATCGTTTAACGCTTCCACAATTTTTCCTTTGGATTCAGGCGTACCCTTAGCGAGTTGAAGAATCCAATCATTGATGTGATTGACTTGTATTTGTTGTTCAACGATAAGTCGTTTGCAAAGTGCAGCTAATTCACTCCATGACGAGTTTGAAAGGCGTTCAAAGCGAAGCAAGTTAAAATGATTGCAGTAGAACTGCCTTGCAATTGCATTCGCCCAATCAAAACCATCGTCTTTGGTCACGATGTCGGCACATAAGTAAGCATCTGGTTTGCGACCATATGCAACTTCATCAGCGCTGTCACCCATAAGCGCACCTGCTAACTCATAAATTGCACTTGCATGAGCGATGTCATCTTGAGCGAGTGATGAAAACGCGATATCCGCTTCTAGAATTGGAGCAATGCCTGTCCAGTTACTGTTTCTGTGTCCTAAAAACAGTTTGTCATCTGCGATTGATAAACACAAGTTTATTGCTGCTTGCTCTGTTGCTTCGTTAAACGTGCTCATATTAAAACGTGTCTTTCAAATCTTCTTTTTGATAATCATCAACATCTTTGGATGTTCTAATTGCATCCCATTTTTGACGAACAATTTTGCTGTAGCCCTTTGCAAGACGATAGGATTGGTCAGTTGAACGCCAAATCATATCTTCTTCCCCATCGATTGACCTCATTGAGTTGTGGGGGATCGCCCAAATGGAGTAAAACTCTTTTTCGCCAACGAATTCCTCCTTGCACGTCGCTTTAGCATCTTCGCCGCTTGTTGCCTTCACTTGACCAATATGTACATGCCTGTCACCAGCATTCCACTGAACAAAAAGTTCATAGACATCATCGCTTACATTTCTGGATTTAAAATCGTCTCTCAACCCAATCCACATTGAACGACAAACTTGGTCTTGCCCGTAATGCTCACGTGCAAAGTTAGCAGCCATGAGTGCATTTGGAGCACTTAGCGAACCAGCATGTATATGTGCATCTGTTTCTTTCTTCTGTGTAAAGACTTCCCACACAGGAAACGCTTCAACTTCTTGCGTCTCTAGTGCATCAGTCTTGAATGGCGGTTTGATTCTTGGATTCGTAATCATGATTAGTTTTGAGTCGCCTGAGCGTTCAGGATAGCGTTTCGCACCCACTCGCCTTGTTCATAAGAGAAACGTCTCAGTGCAACACGGTCATCGTTACATGGCCCGTTGCCACGAATCACCTTGAAGAATTCGTCCCAGTCAGGTTGTGTGAATCCCCAGTTGCCTGTTTCTTCATCCAACTTTAGGAGTGGGTCTGGTGTAGCCTTTGTGACCATGCCATCTTCGTCTTTTTCGCACACATTGATGACGAGCCCAGTTGCCATAGCAGCAGGTGCAAATCGATTGACGAATTTTTGGCGAAGTTCATCATTAGTAGCGGTTTTCATTCGCCATTTCATTGCAGGACGTTCGCGTTCATCAGGTCTATCGTTTGGACCGAAGAATGCAATCGATGGACCCCACCAGCGGTCAAATGCTTCTTGAGCCATCTGTTTCTGGTGTTCAGTTCCACTCATGAGTGTGAGCACCATGTCTTCACCATGTTTAAAGTGGAATGCTTCTTCCATGTTGATTCTTCTCATCGTTCGGATGTATGGTCCGAAAGAACCGTGTGCGAGCGTGCCTTGATTCAAAATTGCAGCGCCATCGATGAGCCATGCAATCATGCAGATGTCTGCCCATGTTGGACATGGATAATTGAAACAGTTGTGATACTTTGTTTTGCCCGTGATGAGATCGCGTAGCATCGCGTTGCGTGATTTGCCTAAATCTTGAGCAACTTCATACAACATCTGTCCATGCCCAACTTCATCTTGCACCTTTGCGGTGAGAGCTAACTTTCTTTTTAAGTTTGGAGCGCGAGTAATCCACTCGCCCTCGGGCAGAGCGCCAACAATCTCACTGTTTGCGTGATGTTCCGACATGCGAAGCATGAGAGAACGATAGGCTTCTGGCATCCAGTCGCTTGGTTCAATCAAGCCGCCAGCATGAACATGAGCTTCAAATGCGGCTAACTTTTCAGGATCTTCATTTGACCCATCTTGAACTTTGACTTCTACGTTTGCGCTTGCACTCACGATGCCTCTCCTTCAATCAGTGTTGCGAGTCCCTGTCCAACACCTACACAAAGTGTAGCAACCCCTTTGCTCAAATTCATCCTATTTAACTCATGAATCAATGTAACCACGAGTCTTGCTCCGCTACAGCCTAGTGGATGCCCCATTGCGATTGCGCCGCCATGCACATTTACCTTTTCGGTGTCTAGCCCGAGTTCTTGAATACAAGCTAGTGATTGTGCAGCAAATGCCTCATTCAACTCGAATCGGTCGATGTCCTTTACAGAAAGCCCAGTTCGTTCAAGTAGTTTTTGAGTCGCGCTGACTGGTCCAACACCCATCACAGCAGGGTCTACGCCCGCTGAGGCTGAAGGTCCAACATAACCCATGATGTGCAACCCTAAAGACTTCGCAAGTTCAGCTTCAATGAGAACGAGGGCTGCAGCGCCATCATTAACACCTGAACTGTTGCCCGCGGTAACTGTTGCATCATCCGCACTTGAAAACACAGTGCGAAGTGTGTTTAACTTTTCAACTGAAACTTCTGGACGTGGGTGTTCGTCAGTATCGACAACGATTGGATCGCCTTTGCGTTGCGGAATCTCTACGGGGAAGATTTCATCTTTCCATATGCCTTGTTCATTTGCACTGTTCCAGCGTTGCTGACTTGTCCAAGCAAAAGTATCTTGTGCTTCACGAGAAATACTCCACCTGCGTGCAACATTCTCAGCAGTTTCTCCCATTGAGAATGGTTCATATAGTGCTGAGAGTTTTGGATTAGTAAAACGCCATCCGATTGTGGTGTCATACACTTCGCAGTTACGGTCAAATGCGCTCGCACCTTTTGCCATGACAAACGGTGCACGACTCATTGATTCGACGCCGCCTGCAACGATGACGTCAGCGCAGTTGCCTTCAATCATTCTTGCGGCAACATTAATCGCTTCTAATCCTGAAGCACATAGACGATTTACTGTAGAGCCAGCTACTGTTTCAGGCAAACCCGCAAGCAGCGCGGCCATTCGAGCGACGTTTCGGTTATCTTCGCCAGCTTGATTCGCTGCTCCAAAATATACCTCATCGATTGATTCTGGATTTACGTTTGACCGTGAAACTGCTTCCTTAATCGCAAGGGCAGCAAGGTCATCAGGCCGAACAGAACTTAATACGCCGCCATATCGCCCAATGGGGGTTCTGACAGCGGATACGATTGCAACTTTTCGTGACATCTTGGATATTGTACCCACGATTCGACATTCAGATTGCTTCGTTACGGAGTTGCAAGCATGGCAGTTGGTGGGGCAATAAACCGACCGTCATCGACTGTTTTGTTGAACTCATCAAGCAATTCAAGCACCTTATCCATTCCTACCAGTTCCACCCACTCAAAAGGACCTTTTGGATAGTTTGTGCCAAGTTTCATGGCAGTATCGATATCTTGTTCTGAGGCGACGCCTTCGCATTTAGCCCAGAGCGCTTCATTGATAATGCTGACGAGCACCTTTGTAAAAATGTATTTTGCAAGAGCGGAACCAGAAGTTCGAGTTGCTTCTAAACAAAATGCGTTGATTGCATTTGTAAGTTCATCAGAAACGGAGAGGTCATTTCCTTCTTGGATAATTGCAGGTGTGGCGTTGCCGTCACCATCGTGGGCATATGCGCCTCGGCCAGTTTTTTTGCCGAGGTAGTTATTTTTAACAAGCGACGATTGAAGTTGGCTTGGAGCAAGGCGACTTGGCTTATCAAGTCTACTCCAGACGCTATTTGTTGTTGCAACATTGATGTCTTGACCAATGAGGTCAGTGAGCATAAATGGACCCATGCGAAACTCTCCTAATAACTGAAGCGCTTCATCAACTTCACTCACTGTTGCGAAGCCATCTTCAACGATTCGCCATGACTCTAAGTAATACGGTCTCGCAACGCGATTGACGATGAATCCCGGTGTGTCAGATGCTCGGACGACTTTTTTGCCCCAAGCTTCAGCAAGCAGGGCGGCTCTCTGAACGGACGGTTCTGTTGAACCGCTACCTTTGACGACTTCAACGAGTGGCATAACAGGCGCTGGATTAAAGAAGTGAAGACCCACAACTCTCTCAGCATGTCCGCACGCATCACCCAATTCACTGACTGAAAGGGACGATGTATTCGTTGCGAGTACAGCATTGCTCGCAATCTCCCCAAGTTGTTTTAGAACGCTTGTCTTAATGCCAAAATCTTCAACGATTGCTTCAACGATGAGATCACAATCATGCAATTCATCAAGTGAGTTAACGGCTGTCAAATTTGACTTGCAAACTCCAGCTTGTTCTTCTGTGATTCGTTCTTTTTCAACTAGTCGGTCGAATCTCCTTCCGACACTTTGAATTGCTTGTTCAACGCTATCTGCATTCGTATCGAACAGTTTCACTTTCCACCCCGCGGCAGCAGCAGTTTGCGCAATTCCAGCGCCCATGGTTCCTGTTCCGATGACTCCAATTGGATTGCTTGCTTGTGACATCATGTTCAATTCAATATACGCTTTAGTGAAGTTTAAAGTTTCACTCGTGCGTAAAGTTTGGCTTCCTCTTTTCAATAAATGACACGACCCCTTCAAAGTGGTCGTGTGTTCTTCCTGCAGTTTCTTGAGCAAATGCTTCTTGAATAAGTTGTTCGTCTAAATCATTTGTAAAAGATTGATTAAGTAGGCGTTTGGTTAATGCGAGTGCTCGGTTTGGCAATGACGCAAGCCTGTTTGCGAGCTTCATCACCGAATCATCAAACTCATCTGCAGAAGCGACTTGATTGACAAGCCCAATAGCAAGTGCTTCTTCAGCATCAACTTTCTTACCAGTGAGGCACATCTCCATCGCTCGGGCAATACCAACGAGTCTAGGTAATGTCCAGGTTGAACCTGAATCTGGTACAAGTCCGACATTGACAAACACTTCAATAAAGGAAGCATGCTCTGATGCAACTCTTAAATCACATGCGAGTGCAAGTGAGCATCCCGCGCCTGCCGCAACGCCGTTGACTGCTGCAATGACTGGTTTTTCCATACGATGGATACACTTAATGATTGGGTCATATCGCTTCTCCAAATCTTCGCCAAGATGCGGCTCGTGACCTGGAACATATTTCTCTTTCAAATCCGCTAAGTCTTGTCCGGAACTAAATGCTCTTCCGCTACCTTTCAGAATGACAACTCTGACGCCTTTGTCTTTAGAACACTGTTTTAGTGCTGCGAGCAACTCAGTAGTTAGTGCATTGTTAAAGGCATTAAGCACATCAGATCTCATGAGCGTGATTGTGCAGATTCCATCAGCACTTGTGACATCAATTGTTTCGTAAGTAGTTTCAGTTGTCATATTACTTTCCAGTAAATCGTGGTCTTCGTTTCTCTAAGAATGCGGTCATGCCCTCAACTTGATCTTCAGTGTCAAACAAGCCATAGAAAAGTTGTCTTTCAGAGCGGAGTCCTTCAGACAAGTGTTGTTCATTTGCATTGAGTACTGATGCTTTTGCAGCACGAAGCGCAACAGGACCCTTTGTTGCAACATGGTGTGCTAAGGAAAGCGCTTCTTCAAACCAAAACTCTTTAGGAACGACTCGACTGATGAGCCCCGATGACAGTGCTTCTTTCGCTGAAAGGAAACGTCCGCTCAGAACGACATCCATTGCAAGTGCTTTTCCAACCGCGTGTGTGAGTCGTTGAGTTCCGCCTGCCCCCGGCATAACGCCAATGTTAATCTCAGGTTGGCCGACCTTAGCATTCTCAGAAGCAACGATGATGTCGCAGTGCATCATCAATTCGCATCCGCCACCCAATGCGAAACCGCTGACTGCGGCTACGATAGGTTTTTGGATTGCTTTGATTCGTTCCCATGTTGCAAACTGGTTCCGTTTTCGCATCTCATCGGAAGACGCAGTCGCCATGTCGCCAATGTCCGCGCCAGCTGCCCACGCTCGTTCACTTCCTGCAAGCAATATGACGTGAATGTTGTCATCTTTGTCATACCCTTCCATCAATGTTGCTAAATCTTCCATCAAAGGAAGATTGAGGGCATTGAGTACTTTTGGTCTGTTGATTCTAATAATCGCGACATGACCATCGATTTCTGTAAGTAAGTGTTGCTCTGACATGAGTAAGTCCTAAGAGTTATGCATCTTCAGCGTTTTGAATAAGATCCCTAATTTTATCAGAGGGAAGAACGCGTTGAACTTGTGAACCGGTCGCAATGAGAGAATCCCCAACTTTTGCTTCAATATTACAAACAACTGTGGTTGAATCAAGCGACGTAATCATTGCATAAACTGTAACTGTTTTTCCAATTCGTGCTGGTTTTAGGTGTTTTACAGAGAGTTCTGCTCCAATGCCTTGCTCATGCGATTCTAGGTGGGGCTCTAAGGCATATCTCGCAGCGAGTTCAAATTGATGCGCCAAATCCCATGTCGAACACACAGGGTGCACTTGCGTGCCATGAAAGGTCGGTGCCATTGCTTGAGTAACTTCAAACTCAATCATTGAGGTGTTTCCGATAGCGATAGTTGATTTCATATGCGAGAAGGGTACCACTTCTTACGTAACGTCCGAGAGTGAATGGTGGTCTATTTGAATGACTTATAAGGGGAGG
>JAYZCQ010000044.1:0-4254 GCA_036338245.1 Planctomycetota bacterium | reverse complement strand
AGACCAGAGAATGGCGCATCGTCAGAGTGAGGTCTAGTGAGTTTTTCATCTTCATCTTTAGGATTTGTACCTTCGACATCCGGAACTTCAGTTGGATTTGGAAGGTACTCGATAACACCGTTTAGTACGCGCTGTACGCCAATGTTTTTAAGTGCTGAACCACAGTATGTTGGGAACGCACGCATATCTAGAGTTGCTCGACGAAGAGCAGCCTTGAGCTGCTCCGCTGTGATTGCTGATTCATCTTCAAGGTAAAGTTCTGTAAGTTCGTCATCGAGTTCAGCAATTCGCTCAACGATATCATGTCGCCAGAGTTCAGCCATGTCTTGCATGTCTTCTGGAATGTCACGTTGTTCAACAACAGCACCTAATTCTGAACTGTCAAAGTAGTAGGCCTGCATTTCTATAAGGTCAATGATGCCTTCGAATGAGTCGCCAGCACCAATTGGGAGCTGAACAGCAACAGCATTTGCACCTAGCCGCTCACGAATTGTGCCGAAACTGAATTCAAAGTCAGCGCCAACTTTATCCATTTTGTTGATGAGGCAAAGTCTAGGAACATTGTATCGGTCTGCTTGTCGCCAAACGGTTTCTGATTGTGCTTCTACACCTTCTTTACCGTCAAAGACTGCAACAGCACCGTCAAGAACACGCATTGAGCGTTCAACTTCAATGGTGAAGTCAACGTGACCTGGTGTGTCGATGAGGTTGATGGTGAATGTGTCACCATTGAACTCCCATGGACAGGTTGTAGCAGCAGATTGAATCGTGATGCCACGCTCTTGTTCTTCTTCAAGGAAGTCCATTGTTGCGGTGCCTTCATGCACCTCACCAATTTTGTATGACTTGCCTGTGTAATACAAGACACGTTCCGTCACTGTTGTTTTACCTGCGTCGATGTGAGCGCAAATTCCGATGTTCCGTACGTTTCTTAGATCGCATTCCATTTTTTATACCTCAGCCAATTATTGGCTTTTCTCCTACATTAGACACACGCTAAGCGGTGTTCATCTATCTTTCAATTTTGCTATACCCAATATCTATATGGGTGAGCTGTAACTTTGGTCGCCCGACTATTCGTCAGGCTTCTCACTGCTTTATTCAGTGAAGGGTGCCTTCAGTTCAGCCGGGCCTCTTCTTCATCATCTTCTTGCAAGGGAAATTCTCCTTCGCTGGGTCACTTAAGTGACAGAGGCCGTAGGTTGTCTGCCTTCCAAATTGCACTTTGCAAAAAGTAGGCTAAGCCCCGTATTTTATACGAAGCATCGTATGAGTCAATCGTTTTTATGTAGAACGGACAAGTTGTTCTTGCGGAACACCATTTTTCGCCAAAATAGACTCTATTTCTTTCAAAAATCGTCGGCCATCTTGAACATACCCCGCTGTTGGCTTTATATTGGGTATTTGGGCAGAGAAGTACCTGTTGAACCGAATCATGTGGAGTTCACGCGTAAACTTCGCGAGCATCGATGCGAGTGCAACGGGCATATGCCGTTCATCACTTTTTGAAGCAAATGTCAGGGTCACTCTTTTTGCTCCAAGAGACAGTCTGTACCTGCTCATGGATTGATCTTCAGCAAGAATCTGGATACTTGCTTCCGGCCAGCAGAGTTGTAATTCTTGCCTGTATTGAATTCGCCCGCCTAGTCGGTCAATCATTATTCTTGGATGCTCATCGCCATATTGAGCAAGAATTCCATCGACATGCTTCATTGCGGTAGCGAAGTTGAGCGCCGCTTTCGATGCAAATTTGGTTTGCTCATTGTAATCACCAACATCAATCGAAGTGCATTTCATCCACGGGCATGAGATGTTTATCTCCTTTAAATGTTTGCATAACATGGCAGTATCAATTTTAAGGACATTCAAGTCATTGCCAAGGGGTAATGATGTCTCTCCTTCGTACCAGTCTTGTTCATGATTAACTGAATGAGTTGCTTTGAAGAATTCACTGTCATTCCCAGGAATGGCATCTGTGGATGAAGCGAGGAAGGTGAGCACTCCGCGTTCCAAATGCGTGAGCGCTTTGTGCTTTGCATTTGATTTCAGTTTCTTTGAATCGTTTACAGCGATCCTCGGAGCGGCTTCTTTTCTGGTTTTGCAGATGACCTTGGATAAGTGCGACCACATGTCTGGTTCGCCTTTTGAGGGGTCATAATCGTTCATGATAAAAGCACACGATGCGACACAGAGTGGTCCAAACATTGGTCCATAACCGGCTTCATCGATACCTGCGTAAATCAGCACGTTCAAATCATACCCACACTTCTCACTATTATGAGGTGAAAAAGGTAGCAGTTACCCTGTAAAATGTGTGTTCGATGGCAAAAGTACTAATGGCAATGTCAGGAGGGGTAGACTCATCTGTGGCTGCTGCGCTTCTACAAGAAGAAGGGCACGAAGTCATCGGTTGCTTTATGCGACTCGGAAATATTGGTGATGAGCTCGATGAACAAGCGGACATTTCAATAGGTCATAAAGGCTGTTGTTCAATAAATGACGCCCACGACGCTCGGCATGTCAGTGCAAAACTTGGAATGAAGTTTTACGCCTTAGACTTTAAACAAGATTTTGGTCGCATCATCGATTACTTTGTTGACGAATACAACTCTGGTCGAACACCAAATCCTTGTGTGCGTTGCAATGATTGGCTTAAGTTTGGCAGATTGCATGAGTACGCCCATTCAATTGGGGCGGAGTATGTTGCTTCCGGACATCATGCCCAAATCAAGCACGGTGACGATGGTGCAGAACTTCATATGGGCGCAGATGCTGCTAAAGACCAAAGCTATGTGTTATTCGGAGCAAAAAGAGAACGTGTTGGTGAAATGATGTTACCTATTGGGCATCTTCAAAAGAATGAAGTTAGAGAACTTGCCAAATCTTTTGATTTGCCTGTATTTAACAAGCCAGACTCACAAGAGATTTGTTTTGTTCCAGACGACAATTACGCAAATCTCATTGATAAGCGTTCGCCCGGAAGTTTAGTTGAAGGTGATGTGCTTGATATAGAAGGAAATGTTATCGGTAAACATCAAGGTCAACAAAAGTTTACGATTGGACAAAGGCGTGGCCTCGGGATTGCATCGCCAAAGCCACTGTATGTCGTCAAGAAAGACCCTGTACTTAATACCGTTACCATTGGGGGCGAAGCAATGCTTGATACACACCGCGTGTTTGCAAGTGAACAAAATTGGCTCATCGATGAAAGCAGTGAGTGGATTCCATGTGTTGCGAAAATTCGGTATAACACTGAGCCGGCAAGGGGAAAAGTACGAACAAGCAATGGCAAACTTGAAGTCGAGTTTGACGAGCCACAACGGGGTGGAGCGGCAGGCCAAGCAGTTGTGTGCTACCAACATACAAGGGTAATTTGCGGTGGATGGATTACTGAGGTTTCATGATGAAACCTAGGCTTTTATACCCATCGAATAGAGAACCTGTCTACGCGTCAAACATTGTTGCAACTTCGCAACCGCTTGCAGCTCAGGCGGGAATTGACATTTTGAAAGGGGGCGGTAACGCCGTTGATGCAGCAATTGCGACAGCAATCACACTGACTGTAGTTGAACCATGTGCCAATGGCATTGGCAGTGACGCCTTTGCAATAGTGAAGAATGGGGATGGCTTACACGGCATTAATGGTTCTGGCAAATCGCCAGCACTCATGCCTAATGACATTGAGGCTGAGATTCCATCGGTTGGCTGGCTTCCAGTGACAGTGCCTGGCGCAGTGTCAGCTTGGTCAACCCTTCATGAACGATTTGGCGAACTTCCATTTGAAGCGTTGTTTGAGTCAGCAATTCACTATGCTAGGAATGGTTTTTTGCTGTCACCGCAGACAGCGTTCGGTTTTGATCGAGGTATAAAAAAGTACGCGTCTTGCGAAGCATGGAAAAAAACTTTTTTAGTTGACGGCAAGGTCCCGACTGCAGGTACGCTTATCAAACTTCCAAATCACGCTGAAACACTTAAAGAAATTGCAATGACCCATGGAGACTCGTTCTACCGAGGAGCGATTGCAGACAAGATTGAAAAAGCGTCAATTGAACAGGGCGGTTATCTCAGAAAAGTGGATTTAGAATCGCACCAGCCAATTTGGGTCGAACCAATTTCAATCAATGTAGATGGTCATGTGTTTTCTGAGTTACCTCCGAATGGTCAAGGCATTGCGGCACTGATTGCAATGAAGATTTTGCAGCAGCTAGATATTGATTTATCGAAAGTCGATGAACCGGAAGTGCTACATACTCA
>JAYZCQ010000043.1:0-26602 GCA_036338245.1 Planctomycetota bacterium | reverse complement strand
CCATTTTCGGTGACGTCGCCAACAATGATTTTGGTAGTTCCACCTATCTCTTCTTGCAGGGCTTCAAGTTGCTTGCGTCTTCTTGCTGTGAGGACGACATTCATGCCTGCTTGAGCGCACGCTATTGCAGTCGCCTTACCGATGCCGCTACTTGCCCCCGTGATGAGCATTGTTTTGCCCTGAATAGAATTTGTCATGTTTGCAAGACGCCGGTCTTATACTCGCCTTTGATGTCAAATGTCGAAGCAATAGTGAGCGCTTGAATAAGTTCTTCGCGAGTTTTACTAGGATCAATCATTCGATCAACCCAGCCCCTCGCAGCGCCATAGAAAATGTCTTGCTGTTCGTTATAACTTGCTGTAATTGCTGCAAGGAGTTCATCTCGTTCTTCTTCATCAACTTCTTCGCCGCGGCGTTTCTTCGCAGCGAGGTCAATCTGTAAAAGTGTGTGAGCTGCTGATGCACCGCCCATCACAGCATACTTTGCATTTGGCCATGCAATCGTTAGGAATGGGTCGAATGCTCGTCCACACATTGCATAATGCCCAGCGCCATAGGAACTGCCAATGATCAAACTGATTTTAGGCACAATGGAATTGCTCATGGCGTTCACCATTTTTGCACCAGAGCGAATGATGCCAGCTTGTTCACTGTCTCTCCCAACCATAAAGCCAGTCGTGTCATTGACAAAAATCAGCGGAATGCGTTTCATGTTGCAGTCCATGATGAACCGCGCGGCTTTATCTGCAGCTTCAGTGTAAATCACCGCAGGCATGTTGACGGATGTTGATGGACCCGCCTTACCGCCAGGCATTTTCTTTTGAGTCATGCACCGTTGATTGGCAACGATGCCGCAAGGGAACCCACCAATTCTTGCGTAACCACAAACCATTGACTTTCCATAATCTGCCTTGTATTCGTTGTAACTTTCTTCATCAACAACGCATGAAAGCAGTTCATTCATATCATATTGTTCGCCGGGGTTCCCCTTAAATATTGAAGTGATGTCCGCAGGATCTCTTTCTGTTTTTGCTGCAGGATAAGGAGGCAAACCAACAGGGGGGACAGACATATCTGCATGGATTTGGCTAATGAGGCGTTTTATGCACGCTTCATCATCTTTCTCGTGGAAATCGATGGTCCCTGAGATTTCTGCGTGCATTGCAGCGCCACCAAGTTCTTCGTTCTCGGTTTCTTGACCAATTGCGGCTTTCACAAGCGCGGGACCTGCGAGATACAGACCGCTTCCCTCAGTCATCATGAGTGTGTCGCAAAGCACAGGCAAGTAACCACCGCCTGCGACACAGTTCCCCATAATCGCGGCAATCTGAGTAATGCCCTTCGCGGAGAACACAGCATTGTTTCTAAATATACGACCAAAGTCATCCGTGTCAGGGAAAACATCTTCTTGCAGTGGCAAAAAAACACCAGCAGAATCGACAAGGTAGATCAGTGGTAATCGAGCATGTTCAGCAATAGTTTGCGCCCGAATAATTTTCTTACATGTCATTGGGAAGAATGCGCCAGCTTTGACGGTCGCGTCATTGGCGATAATCATGCAGAGTTTTCCGCCGACCTGACCTATTGTTGTTACAGCGCCAGCAGATGGTGCACCGCCATATTCCTGATACATGCCCTGAGCGATGAATAGACCACATTCAAATGGAGTGGTCCCGCTATCAACAAGAGCATCAATACGCTCGCGTGCTGTCATACGACCATGTCGGTGTTGTCGTTCAATCCCTCGCTGCCCACCACCCTGCTTGATTGTATCAGCAGTTTCAAGCATGGCGGCAGTTGCCTGTTCAAGCGTCATCTGTTCACTCATACCCTAAGGATACACGGCAAAGCGATTGCCAACATGGCTATGCGCATTAAAAAACTCGGTGGTTACGTTTGTAACCACCGAGCAAAGTCCTGTGTAGGGCTACACACCGTGCAAACCCGCTGGGTCTACGGATTCAGGTCCCGTGTAGCCCTCTAATACAGTCACATAATTCGATCACTGATCACCTCCTTAACAAACGCTGCCTTGCTTAACCGCCGCGTCCCGTTTGACGCCGCCAAGCTACGAATCCCTCTCACTCAAAGAGGGCACACCGCCCGATACCTGCCGCGAGCACAGTCTCGGTCGTCACAGTTCCTTCAATCGAAGGGATGATGCTTTTGGCAATCCCAACGATTGGGTGTCCCGCGAACAGAAAAAGTATCGGCAGGATTGGTTCACAAAGTTTAACGGCTTAATTTTTGAGGGGACTACTCGTCAAACTCGTCATAGTCATCGTTTTCCATCTCAACCATTTGCTCCCACTCTTCAAGATTGATGAGGATTTCACGAGCTACTGAGCCCTTATGTTCACCAACGATGCCCGCCATTTCCATTTGGTCGATGATGCGGGAGGCGCGACCATAGCCGATACCGAATTTTCGTTGAAGAAGTGATACCGAGCCACGATTTGATTCAAGCACGACTTGAACGGACTCATTGAAGAGGTCGTCGCGTTCTTGAACGTCATCGATGGTTGAAGTGCTGCTTGAAGGTTTGATTTGAACTAGACTTCTTTCAAAGTTTGGTTCAGCGACTTCCTTAAGGTGTTTAACGATTGCTCTAATCTCTTTAGGAGAGACAAAAGAGCCCTGCGAACGAGCAACTTGGGTTGAACTTGGCGCGATGTACATCATGTCGCCATTGCCAAGAAGTAGTTCAGCGCCTTTTGCATCTAGAACGATTCGGCTGTCCATACCACTACTTACTTTGAATGCTACGCGACATGGCATGTTTGATTTAATGAGACCAGTGACAACTTTTGCTTCTGGCCGTTGAGTTGCGAGAATGAGGTGAATGCCAACTGCCCGCGCTTTTTGAGCGATACGAACAATGGATTGTTCAACTTCTTTTGCGGTCATCATGAGGTCAGCGAGTTCATCAATGATAAAGACGATGTATGGAAGTTTCGTTGGAATCTTCGCTTTCTCTAAATCCGTTTGCGGATCCATGATGTTGTAAATCTCATCCTCAGTAAGTTCATTAAAACCTAGGAGGTCTTTCACGCCAAGTTGTTTGAAGATTTTGTAACGCTCTTCCATTTTTGAAACAGCCCATTCCAAGATTGCAGCAGCGCGTCCCATTTCGGTCACAACTGGACATGCAAGATGAGGGATGTCAGAGAACTGGCTGAGTTCAACCATCTTAGGGTCAACTAGAATCAGCTTGAGTTCATCGGGTCTCTTCGTGTACATCCAGCCGGCAATGATTGAATTGATGCATACGCTTTTTCCTGAACCAGTCGTGCCTGCAACAAGCATGTGCGGCATCTTTGTTAAGTCTTCAATCATCGGTTCGCCTGAGGCATCTTTACCTAGGAACATTGGCAGTTTCATTGGTTCAGATTTACTGCTGCTCATCAACTCCTTCATCCGTACGATTTCGCGCTCCGGATTAGGCACTTCGATGCCCACGGTCTTGCGTCCGGCGGTGTTTGCGACGATGCGAATGTTAGGCGCGCCCAGTGAACGTGCGATATCACTAGCAACTGTGTTAATGCTTGAGACTTTCGTTCCTGGTGCAAGTTCAATGGAGTAAAGCGTAATCGTAGGACCAGCCTCAATGCCAGTAACTTCACCGTCGATACCATACATCTGAAGTGTTTCTTCTAAGTCAGCAGCTTGGTCACGGACAAGGTCTTCAATCTTCTCGCCGTATCCCTTCTCAGGATTATCAAGTAGTTCAAGTGATGGAAAGATGTAACCTTCAAAATTGTCTGGCCGTGGGATGTCTTCATCACTTGCAGCTTTGCCGCCGCTTGCAACGCGAACAGGCAGCTTAGCCATTTTCTTTTTCAACTCAGCGAGCGAAAGTTTGGGACGTTCTTCTACGATTTCATCTTCATCGTCTTCTTCGTCTCCGTCATACTCATCTTCTGGGTATTCGTCTTCTTCCCACTCTTCTTCCCACGCTTCCTCTTCTTCATATTCTGTTTCAGTACTTCGCTTTGGTTTGAGCGCTGCAAGTGAAAGTGTTCTGATGTTGCCAGGGCGAAGTGAAAGTGAGCCCTTAAACAATGAAACGATGAGATGCGGACTCGCACATGCAATTCGTTCTGCAGCGACAACTAAGCCAATAGAGAATGTAGCAAAGATGATGATGAATGCACCGAATGAACTGAAGTGGAGTGTTAACTGCCCAACGAGTGTTTTTGCAATTAGACCTGCTTTTGCACCAGCAAGTGAGCCAACAGCGGGGAAGAGCAATTCATGGAAGCAAGACACTGCGAGTGCCATGATGAATACGCCAAGTGCCCGGACTGCTGGATGTTCTATTTCGCGTCCACGGAATACGAGTGTTACCCATGTGCCAATTGAGAAGAGCATGACCCAGACGCCAAAGCCAAGTACGTGGTACGTCCAAAACGCAATCCAAGCACCGACAATTCCGCAAAGATTGCTCACAGGGCTGTTGTGAACAGCAACAATGTGCGAAGGTGGATCTGCCGCATTGAACGAAAGTAGGGCAACAGCAAGGAACAGAGCGAAGGCTGCACTTGAAATCCAGATGATTCGTGATGAAACATCAGCGGTTGTGAGTGATGAAGGGCGATTTGACCGCCCACGGCGCGTACTGATAGCAGAGATTCCCATAGCCCCTCATATCGGCTTGTTAAGACGGTTTTGCCGATTTATTTTTCCAATTCACTTATGTACTGCATGGCGCATAAGTCGCTGTCATCAAAATACTTAAAAAAGGACTTCTTGCACCATATTCACGGATTCGCTCGAACGGAGCATAAGCGTTGGGTGGTCTTGGTGTGAAATGGTCACCAACGGTATCAATTCCGCGGCATGTTCTTCGTACAACTCAAAGATGTGCCTTGGGGCATTGCACTGCCGTGATAAGTGAAGCAAGACGATGTGCGAGAGCGACGATTGGCTCGCGATGGTTTGAATAGCGCAAAGTGACTGCGCATTTGAAAGGTGACCACCACCACCCATAATGCGTTCTTTGAGGAATTGCGGTCTGCCGCTCAATTCTTGCATAAAGGGGTCGTAATTCGATTCAAATGCAACAATGTCAAGGTTAGAAAATGAAGTCAAAAGGTTTTCTGGGACGTGCCCTAAGTCAGTTGCGAATCCAAATCGCTCTTTCCCTGAATCGAACACATAACTGAATGTGCCGAGTTCATCGTGGGCAACATGAATAGGGTCAACGACGCAACCATGAAGTTTAAATGCGCCATCAAATGCAACGATGTTCTCAAGTTGAAGTCCAAGCGACATCGCCCTTGGGACATGCAATCGGTGCATGTAAACTTTAATGCCATGTGTTTGAATTGTTCTGCACCACACAGGATTGAAGTGGTCCCGGTCAACATGTGTAAGCACAATGTCATTGATATCTGACAGTGTTAACCCTGCTCGTTTTAATCGTTCTTTGGTCTGCTTCAATGAAAAACCACAGTCAATCATGACCCAGTTGGCTCCACTCCGAAGAACGCTTGCATTACCTGATGAACCGCTACCTAACACACAAAACTTGAATCCATTCATTTATTGCGCCACACCTCTCTTAGACTTCCGTGTTTCAGTTAATGGAGCGACTAGCCCCTTCCGAGATTGTTCTATAAATGCGACGTACTCTAAACTGGTTGGCGTTCCAAGTGCTTGCAGTGCTTCTATGCTTTTTGCAATTGAGTTTCCACTTCGATAAATGAGTTTATACACATTTTGTCGTTCTTTGATTTCTTCTCTATCTATTTCTTTTCGGCGCATTCCAACGAGGTTGACAGACCCAATGATGTTTGAGCCAGTTGCCATAAAGTGTGGTGCGACATCACCAGTAATAAAGATACCGCCGGCAATCATTGCCCCTTTGCCGATTGACACAAATTGGTGAATGACAGTTCCGCCACCAATAATAATGTGGTCATCCATGTGTACATGGCCACCGAGTGACACGTCAGTTACGATGGTGTTGTGGTTGCCGATTTGGCAATCGTGCCCTGCGTGACTTGTGGTCATGAACAAGTTGTGATGCCCGATGGTTGTGGGACGTTCTTGCGTTGCTCTATGAATTGTGACGCCTTCACGAAACGTGTTGTTGTTACCAATCACAATGCCCGGCTCGTACAAATCACTTGGAAAATTTACATCTTGTGCAGCAAAACCAATCGATGTAAACGGATACACAACATTGGATTCACCCATATCGAGTTTGCCTGTGAGATAGACGTTCCCGATGAGCGTCGTTCCCGCGCCAATTGTGATGTTGCCTGAAAGAACACAATGTGGTCCGATGGTGACATCATCTGCTAAGGAAACTTCCGGATCTATAATCGCAGTGGGATGAATTGAAGGCATCGCCCGAGTATCATCTCAAGAATTCTCATGGCGTGTCCACTGAACATTCAAGATATTGGAAAAATTGCGTATGAGCCCGCGCTCGAGTTGCAACGGCAAATGCATGCAAGCGTGCTTGAACAGAGGCACGCGGAAAACGCCCAGCCATTCAATTTACTCCTTGTTGAGCATGAACCGCCTGTTCTTACATTGAGCAAAAGACCGTCAGCAAGAGACCACCTCATCGCAACTGAGGAGCAACTTGCTCAAGCAGGCGTCGACCTCTGTCAGACTGATCGAGGTGGAGACATCACATATCACGGTCCTGGTCAACTTGTGGGTTATCCGATTTGTGACCTAAATGAACTCCATTTTAGACTGCACGGATACATGCGATTCCTAGAAGAGTGCATCATTGAAGTATTAGCTAACTTTGACATAAAAGGCGAACGGGACCACTGCGCGACAGGCGTTTGGGTAGACAACGCAAAAATCTGCGCGATGGGTGTTCGCGTTTCAAGGTGGATTTCAATGCACGGTTTTGCACTCAATGTAAAACCAAACATGGAACACTTTAATCTCATCGTCCCATGCGGACTAGCAGGACGGCAAGTGACTTCGATGGCAGAACTACTTGGCGAAAAATGTCCAAGTATGGTCGAAGTCAAAGAAGTTACGTCAAGCGTTTTTAGCGAGGCTATTGAGCGTCAAGCCCAAGTTCAGTAAGTACGTCATCCGTAAGGTCAATGCCTTTGGGGTATGTGAGTGCTGTTCGTAAACGGATTTGCATGATGGCAACATCCGGACTTGTCGTTTCGATGGGTTCATCTGGAGCGATGAATCGAAGCACCATGTCAACATTTTTATTCTCTGCAACAACTTCAACAGCAGTGACGATTTCTTCGTACGCTTCAATCATTTGAGCTGCAAAAAGTGCGCCTTGTTGTTCGGTTGCTAATTGTTGGAGTTGTTGAAACTCGCCCATTGCTAGGTCCCAGCGCTGCCGCATTGCAGGGTGTTCATCAGAGTCCTCAGGTAGTGCTTGTGCTTCTGCCATGATGGTGTCGAGTACGTCACGCGCTTCTTGCATTCGCTCTTCTAAGTTTTGTTGCAACTCAGTTCTCGCATCTACAAAGTGAGAGGCCTCCATCATTTGGCTGAGCGCTTTGCCAACTTCCATGAACCCCATGCTCCAGACCGTGCTCGTTTCAGATTCGCCAAAAGCAATTCGGCTTTCTCGATTTGTAATGTTGATTGCATCATCGCCGCTACCGAGCGTGAGTGTGTCAACTGGGCCGATGACACCTGTTTCGTCGCTACCCGTAAGGGTGGAAACTGCTACGCCAGCGAGCAGGAGTGCTGAGATTGTGGCTGTTTGCATTGTGAGATTCATTTAGTTATCACCTTGTTCTAAAATTATGAGGAATGCAGACTGAGGAATGTGGACATTGCCAATGGCCTTCATACGCTGCTTACCCTTCTTTTGTTTTTCAAGCAGTTTCCGTTTTCGCGTGACGTCACCACCGTAACATTTTGCAGTGACGTTCTTTCGCAGACTTTTGACAGTTTCTCTAGCGATAATTTTTCCGCCGATAGCTGCCTGCAATGCGATTTCAAATTGATGGCGGTCAATCTGCTTTCGGAGTTTGAGTAGGATGGAGCGAGTTCGCGTTTCAGCCTTTTCGCGGTGGCAAATCAAACTCAGGGCTTCGACAGGAGCGCCATTAACGAGAATTGAGACTTTGACAAGTTTGTCTGCTCGATAATCGATGATTTCATAATCCATCGTGCCGTAACCGCGTGTCATTGACTTGAGTTTGTCATAGAAATCGTAAATGATTTCAGCAAGCGGAAGTTCATAGTCGAGCATCTGCCGGCCTTCAGAGACAAACTTCTGCCCTTTGAAGATACCCCTTCGAGTTTCACAAAGCCGCATCAAGTCGCCAATGGAATCGTCTGGACAAATAACTTCGACCTTGACTATTGGTTCGCGAATGTGTCTGATTTGGGATGGGTCTGGAAGGTCAGCGGGGTTATGAACATCAACCGTTGTGCCATCATTGAGGTCAACCTTGTAATTGACTGTTGGTGCGGTCTGGACAATTTCAGCGCCACCTTCTCGCTCAAGACGTTCCTGCACAATCTCCATGTGCAGAAGCCCAAGAAAACCGCAACGGAATCCAAAGCCTAGCGCTTCAGAATGCTGAGTTTCAAACGTGAAACTTGAATCGTTCAATCGCAGTTTTTCAACTGCTTCTCTAAGTGTTTCAAACTCAGTTTTCTTACTGCCTTCTTCGCTTGATGCTGGATAAAAATCACAGAAGACCATTTGCTTTGGTTCTTCGTATCCTGCGAGTGCTTTGCTTGCAGGGTCGCTGTCAATTGTGATAGTGTCACCAATGCGAACATCTTCAAGTGTTTTGATTGCGGCAACCATGTAACCTACTTGGGCGGTGCCAATCGTCTGGGTCGGCACTGGTGTTGGTGTATACCGTCCGAGTTCGGTGATGGTGAATGTTCGATTCGTTCCCATCATCTTGATTTTGTCACCTTTTGAGAGTGAACCATCAAACACTCTGAAGTAAACAATCACGCCGCGATAGTCGTCGTAGTGTGAGTCAAAGATGAGTGCTCTGGTTTGCTGAACTTCAGCTGGTCGTGGTTCAGGTAGTTTTTCGCAAATCGTGTCGAGTAACTCAGTGATGCCTTCACCTGTTTTTGCAGAACAATAAATGCAATCTTCTGCGGGTAACCCAAGCACTTGCTCAATCTCCATTGCAACCTTTTCTGGGTCAGCTGATGGCAAATCGATTTTGTTGACTACGGGAATCAAATCCAGTTCGTTTTCAATCGCGAGGTATGCGTTTGCGACAGTCTGTGCTTCGACACCTTGCGTTGAGTCAACAACAAGAAGTGCGCCTTCACATGCCGTGAGCGCTCTTGAAACTTCATAAGTAAAATCAACATGTCCAGGCGTGTCGATGAAATTAAGTTCATACGTCTCGCCTTCATAGTCGTGCTCCACTGTCACGGCAGAGGCTTTAATCGTAATCCCGCGTTCCCGTTCAAGTTCCATGGAATCAAGCAATTGGTCTTTCGACTCGCGTTCCGTGACCGCCTTTGTTATTTGTAGCAAACGATCAGCAAGCGTACTTTTGCCGTGATCAATGTGAGCAATGATGGAGAAGTTTCGAATTGGCACAGGTTGAGCAGTTTACCGCAAAGGAAGGGAAATCACTTGTTCTAACTCTTCAATTGGGCGAGCAATCATGTCATACCCATCACTATCAGTGATGCGGCAACTGATGAGAGCCCCAGGGCTCAATTCAGATTCACTCACGACGATGGTGCACGCGTCAATGTCTGGGGCTTGCTGTTTTGTTCGCCCTTTGTAAAGCATCAATTCGCCTTCGGCAGCTTCACTCAGAAAGGCATCGATGAGCACTTGGTGTTCCTCGCCATCAGATGCAGCCTGAGCGGCTCTTGCAAACGCAATGTCTTGCTGTGTAAGCATGAGTTCTTCTTCGCGTTCCCGCTTGACGCTATCAGGAATGCGTAGGGCGTCATCATCTTCAAGCGTGCCAGCAACGGTGCCGTTTTCTTTGGAATACTTGAAGACGCCCATCGCTTCAAACTGATGGTCTTCGATGTACGCCTTGAGTGATTGGTGGTCTTCTTCGGTTTCGCCAGGGAATCCTGTGATGAACGTTGTACGAATTGAAACGCCAGGAATCATCGTACGCAATTTTTTCAACAATGTTGATTGCGCGTCTGCTTTGACATTCCTTCGCATTGCATCGAGCATTGAGTCAGTTGCATGCTGTAGCGGAATATCGATGTATGGAACGACGTGCGGTAACCTCGCCATCGCTTCAATCATTTCATCTGTGAAGTATGTTGGATATGCGTACATCAGACGAATCCAACCACCACCTGCCTCCTTGACGGCATCATTGAGCGCTGTCAGTAAGCCGACTAATCCATCTGGGTAATCGATGTCATAGCCAAAACTCGTTGTGTCTTGACCAATGAGGTTGAGTTCAAACACTCCTGAAGCAAGGAGTTGCTTTGCTTCTTGCACGATGTGCTCAACTGGCTTTGACCGCATCTTGCCTCGGATTGATGGAATCGTGCAGAACGAACAATTTTGATTGCACCCTTCACTTATGCGTAGGTACGCCCAGTGTCGCGGTGTAAGTTGAATTCGATTAGAGTCATCTTCAAAGTAGCCGACCGGTTTCTCGATGCCGCGTGCTCTTGCTGCAAGCAAGGCGTTCGCGGCAATCCAGTTTGGTCTGTTTTCTTTTTCAGGGGCATCTTCCATCGCATCAACGATGTGGTCGCGGTCAAACACGCCAATCATCGCGTCGATGCCAGGACACCAATCGAGCATTTTTGCTCTGTGGCGTTGGACGAGGCATCCAGCAGCAACGACGCGTTGCACTTTTCCATGTTCCTTCATGGCGACTGCTTCATTGATGACATCAACAGACTCTTCCTTAGATGCTTCTAGGAATCCGCATGTATTGATGATGATGGCGTCAGCGTCATCGTGGTCAGGAACGATGTCATAACCCGCATCCATCAACGTCGCGAGCATTTGCTCGCTGTCGACGAGATTCTTTGGGCAGCCCAGGCTGACAAAGCCAATGTTTTGAATGGAAGACGCCATAGACGAGGTATTGTATGGAAGATTGCTTTTGAGCGTGAAGCAGGGCGTACTTGAGGCGTGTTTACGGCATTGTTAATGCTAGTTATTCAGCGTCACAAACCCTCTGTCGATTGGAAAGTTGCTTCCTGTCACAAAGGGCGCTTCATCTGAACAAAGATAATCAAAGAGCGCTGCGATTTCATCTGATGTCCCCATTCTTCCAATAGGTTGAGTGTTTGAAAGTTGTTCAAACATGTCTGCTTTAACGATACAAGCCATGTTCAGCGATGTATGCAGCAACAGAAGGATGCAACATGCTCGTAGTGTCATTGCCCGCTTGAATTGCAAGCCTTGCTTCAGTTGAAGAGCAATAAACCGGTTCAATCTTTAACAGTCTGTTTGCGGGTACGTCAATGCCATCTCTTGGAATAACAATGGGATTTGCAAGTTTAAGGAGTGTTTCATAGCGATGCCATTTATCAAATTGCGACCATTGGTCAGCGCCAATCAACAATCGAACGCACATGCCTTCACTAACGAGCATCTCTACGGTGTCGATGGTGTAACTTACGCCTTCTCGTTCAAGTTCAATCATTGAAATGGACGCCCAGGAGTCATCATTTAGTGCGTACTTGAGCATATTAAGTCGATGCAGAGGGTTCGTGATTGTGTTGTTTTTTAGTGGAGATTGAAATGCAGGAACAAACAAGACACCGCTTGCTGATATTGCATCCATCGAGCGTTTTGCGACTTCAATGTGCGCAATAGTTGGGGGGTCAAATGTTCCGCCAAAAAGAATAATGTCACTCATGGCAGAGCTCCGTTGTCAATCAGGCGTGTTGAGCCCGCGCGGGCTGCTATCAATGCGCGTCTGGGTTTTGATGTTGGCGAAAGTAGCGATTCGGCATCACGAATGACAGCGTAATCAATAACAAGTCCTGCGTCGATTAAACATTTACGCATCGCATCTTCACTGTCAAGTGCAAGGGCTTGAGCAATTGCGCGTGCTTGCATGCGTTCTTCTGGGGAGAGAAATGCGTTTCGGCTACTTAAGGCAACGCCGTCTTCTGCGCGAGCAGTCGGGACTGCGACAATTTCTAAGTCGCCAAAGCGAGGTTCTTGGCTGACCATTGCTTCAATCACTTTGAGTTGTTGATAATCTTTCTCGCCGAAAAATACTTTAACGGGGTTTGTAAAGTCAAACAATCTCGCAACCACATTACAGACACCTTGAAAATGGGTTGGCCTATTTGCGTCTTCAAGTTTTGGTTCAGTTGCGACTGTTGGAAGTTGAACGTCATCCATATCCATTTCGTAAACAACTTCAGCGGTCGGCGCGAACACAATTTCTGCTCCAGCTGCTTTTGCAAGTTCGACATCATTATCGAGCGTTCTCGGATAGGACGAGAAATCTTCGTTTGGAGCAAATTGAGTTGGATTGACAAAAATGCTGACAACAACCGGCAAGTCTCTTTCTTTGGCTTCTTGAATGAGTGTGCAGTGACCCTCATGCAGCGCGCCCATAGTTGGAACAAAGCCGCATCCCTCTTTAGGAAGCTCAGAAGGTTTGTGAATCACTTGCATATCACCATTGTCCTACGGATGGGTGTATCCTGCTAGTCAAATGAAGCCTGATGAGACAATCTATCTAGATTATGCAGCAACAACGCCTGTCGCGCCACAAGTGGTGACAGCGATGCTGCCCTATCTCACAACTGCATTCGGAAATCCGTCAAGCACGCACGCCTTTGGCAGAACAGCAAAACTTGCAGTTGAAGAAGCCCGAGGTTCAATCGCTTCATTTCTCAATGTCAAACCAAATGAAATCATCTTCACATCAGGCGGAAGCGAAAGTAACGTACTTGCAATCAAAGGGATGCTTCAGAAGAAAGGGCGGGGTCATCTCATTCTGTCTGCTGTTGAGCACCCTTCATCACTTGACGCGGCGAAGCAACTTGAAAAACAGGGATATGCAGTGACGCTTGTGAACCCAACTAGTGAAGGCGAAATCTGTCTAAGCACGATTGAAGATTCAATAACTAATGAGACCGTACTCGTGAGCGTTATGGTTGGAAATAATGAGATTGGCACCATAAATGATGTTGAGGCAATGGCGTCTCTATGTAAAGAACGTGGTGTGACATTTCACACTGATGCCGCCCAGGCAGTAGGGCATTTGCCATTTGATGCATCACGCTTTGATCTGACAACGCTGACTGGGCATAAACTTTATGCTCCAAAAGGTGTCGGCGTCTTGGTTGTTAAGGAGCCAAGTACGCTTCATCCAATGATTCAAGGCGGGCAAGCAGAACGCGGGCTACGCGGCGGCACACTCAATGTCGCTTCCATCGTTGGATTGGGGAAGGCAATTGAACTCTGCCAAACGACGCACTCGCATTCGATTGCATCTGTTCGCAATTGTTGCGAAGCATTATTGCGAGAGCAACTTCCTTCTATTGTCATCAATGGAAAATGTGACGCCCGCCTTCCTCACATTTCAAGTGTGCAGTTTCCTTCGCTTGGCCCAGATTTTTCACCAGCGATGATTCAAGGCGTTGCGTGTTCCGCCGGTTCCGCTTGTCAAAGTGGAATAGGTAGCCACGTACTCAAAGCGATGGGCAAAAATGAGTCTGAAATCGCATCGACCCTAAGGCTTTCTTTCGGAAGGCAGACTTCAGAAGACGACATGAAAAAGGCTGTAAACAGCATTATTTCTTGTGTCAATCAATGCACGCCTCGCGTATAATATTGGGTCTACTTAGGAGTCGTTTATGTCAGTTATTGTTACAGAAACAGCAGCAAGAGAAATTTCATCCATCTTTGGTCAACAAGGACTTGAAGCAGAAAATACGCATTTAAGGGTTGGCGTTAAAGGCGGCGGCTGTTCTGGTTTTAACTACATCCTTGATTTGACAGAAACGAAAAAAGAAGGCGACCAACAATGGGATTTCGATTACGAAATTGATGGTGCAGCATTCAAGCTCCAAGTCATCTGCGACCCAAAAAGTTATCTTTACCTCAATGGAACAACCGTGGATTTCAAAGATGAAGTCATGGGTAGAGGGTTTGTGTTTGAAAATCCAAACGCAACAACGACATGTGGGTGTGGCAGCAGTTTCTCTACATGAGTAAACCCCAATCTAAACAACCCCAAATCTACGATTTTTTATTGCTGTAACGGCAGTGACGCAGTTGAAGTCAATGGCTTACTTCTTCTTGCTGGTTCTTGGTCTTAACCGTCGTACGCTTTCACAACAAGCGTGTTGTTTTGACCACCAAAACCAAATGAGTTACTCATGCAAACATCAACTTCTGATGGCCTAGACACATTTGGAACATAATCCAAATCAAGTTTCGGGTCTGGGTTCTTTAAGTTAATCGTGGGAACGAGCGTGTTTGTTTGCATGGTCATGATGCACGTAATGAGTTCAACGGAACCAGCAGCAGCGATGAGGTGGCCCATCATCGATTTAATCGAACTGATTGGAATGTCCTTCGCGTTATCCCCGAACACTTTCTTAATCGCCATTGTTTCGATTGAATCATTTTCTTGTGTGCCTGTTCCGTGCGCTGAGATGTATCCAATCGGTGGAGCATCGCTAGTTGGATTAATGCCGGCTTGGTTAAGCGCTCCGAGCATTGCAGCTGCTGGACCTCTCCCTTCAGGGTGGAGGTCAGTAATTCGGTAAGCATCTGCACTTGAACCAAAGCCAACAATTTCTGCAATTGGGGTTGCGCCGCGGGCAAGGGCGTGGTCTAGTGTTTCAAGGACGAGCATCCCAGAACCTTCGCCCATGACGAATCCGCCTCGGTCTCTTGAAAATGGTTTGGATGCCTCAGATGGGTTGCCGTCAAATGTAGATAAAGCAGTCAATCGGTTGAAGCCAGTAATGCCAAGTGCGTGGAGCATTGTGTGCGTTCCGCC
The DNA here is from genome assembly GCA_036338245.1 of Planctomycetota bacterium. Lineage (GTDB taxonomy): Bacteria > Planctomycetota > Phycisphaerae > Phycisphaerales > SM1A02. The sequence continues at coordinate 11,693 of JAYZCQ010000043.1, read as the reverse complement.
GCTGAGCATGATGTCTGCATCTCCCTGTTTGAGTACGCTCGCAGCTTCGCCAATCGCTTGGGTGCTTGCTGCACACGCAGTCAAACAATTGAATGCTGGACCCATTAGTCCGTATTCTTTTGCAACATGCCAGAGAGGCATGTTTGGTTCTTGCTCAATCTCACCCCATGGTTCAAGCCGTTCGCTTGCAAACTTTGCCCACGCAACGGGGTCAATCATGCCATCTTCAGCGTCCCAAGCATGCGTATCAATTGTTGAGTGCGCTGAAAAATCAAGCACGCCTTCACCGGCGCCGAGATAGATGCCAGCTCTGTCTGAGTTGATGGAATCGCACTTATGTAGTCCCGCTTGTTCCCAAGCCTGTTTTGCAGCACCGAGTGCGAACTGAGAGTTCATTGCGGGGTGACCATGCTTTGCAGGATCCTTCACATACTGCGTCCAATCGAAATCTCGAACTTGGCCAGCAATTTTTGTCGGGAAACTTGTTGCATCGAAACGGTCAATTTTGCCAACACCTGATTCACTCGCAACCATTCGCTCCCAGACTGAACCGATGTCGTTTCCAAGGGGCGTAATCCAGCCCATGCCTGTGATGACGACTCGTGTCATGCTTCACCTCGCTTCAATACGATTGCGACGCATTGCCCACCTTCACTAGGCGATACTACTAAGGCGTAGTTTAGTTGCGCGTCAATTGATTCGCATGCTGTAGCTTGCACGCTCAATGTTTCGTCTGCCCCAAGGCGAGCTGGAATGCGTTGTTCTCTGAGCGCTTTTGCGGCAACACCAACAGCAATTGCACCATTGCCAGCCATGCAGTTTCCAGTGTATGGAATTGTTGTAATCGTTGGGATTGACGAGACTCGCTCGCCAAACACATTTGAAAGAGCTTCTGCTTCGACATTGTCAAACTCTGTGACGCCGGAGCCTAATGGCACAATGACGTTTATGGCGCTTGCATCACACTCCGCTTCATCAAGTGCTTTTTGAATTGCTGAAGTTACGGCATGTGAATCAGGTTTAAGTGGACACTCTCCAGTTGCTTGCTTGCACCCGATGCCTTCGATGGTGCACCAGGCGTGACCACCGCGCTGTTTGCAAGAAGTTTCTGATTCAATTAATAGGATTCCGCCACCTTCACCTACTACCGTGCCTTGTGCATCTTTTGCAAAAGGTGTGACGGCTCCTGTTGAGCCATCACTTGTTACAAGCCGATTCGTGCAGTGTTGTCGGTAGAGTGCGAGCGGGTTAACTCTGTCTTCTGCGCCCCCAGAAAGGCAAGCGTCTGCATCGCCGCGTTGAATGACGCGGCGAGATTCTGCAATGGAAAGACCACTTGATGCTTCGCAGCATGTAATCGTGTTAGAAGGTCCGCGTAAATCGTGCACAATCGTGACGTGGCATGCGAGCATGTTTGGCAAGTATTTCAAAAGCCATAATGGCGTTAAGTTCTGCATGCCTTCGCTGCCCCAGTGGGCTAGGTCAAACGTGCCATCATCCTTTTTGCTTGTCACGAGCGCTGCAGCAAGTTCATTGAGTTCTGCAGAGATGAGCCCAGCACCGATGTGGCAGCCAACTCTATCCGGATTTAGGGTGGGTGCATCTTCGCTGTTTGCAGCAGTTTGAATGCCTGCGTCTTCAATGCATGCAGCAGCAGCGCCGACAGCAAGTTCAGTGTCTCGGCACATCACCTTGGTCGCTTTACGGTGGCTCTTTGGAACGATTTTTCTGACTTTGAAGGCGTCTTCTTCAAGTTCCCCTGCGATTTGAGATGCAAAGCCACTCGGGTCAAATCGCTCAATGCGTTTGATTCCTGTTCGCCCTTCGCACATCGCTTCCCAAAGTGCATCGATACCAACGCCAAGTGCTGAAATGATGCCAACACCAGAAATGACGACTTGTTGTTTGTCACCTTGAGCCATGGTGGGGGAATTGTACACCATTGGGCAAAGGGTCAGACCCGGGGTCAGACCCTAAGGTTAAAAGTGCGGAAAGGGAGAGGAGACGAAAAATTTCTTTAACTGAGTTTTTGGCCGATGAGCATCGAAAGTTCGATGGCTTGCTCATAGTTAAGGCGTGGGTCGACAAGGGTTTCGTACGAATCATGAAGCCCATCTTCATCTAAACCCCGCGCACCGCCCGTGCATTCGGTGACGTTTTGACCGCAAACTTCGACGTGCACACCGCCAAGGGACGAGTTCAGAGACTTGTGAATCGCAATGGACTCTTCTAGCTCGTTCATGATGGCATCAAAATTGCGAGTCTTGATTCCACTCTCCGTCTTCTTCGTGTTTCCGTGCATGGGGTCACACACAAAGAGAACATCTTTTCCAGTTGCTTGTACTGCTTCGATGAGCTTTGGCAGTTCATCATTGACGCGGTCCTTGCCATAGCGGTGGATGAGCGTCATTCTTCCAACCTCATTGTCAGGATGAAGCACATCGAGCAATTGCTCTATCTCGACATCGTGTGTTCCGATTTTCATTGCGATTGGATTTTGAATGCCTCTGAAGAACTCGACATGCCCGCCATGGATTGCAGTTGTTCGCGCGCCAATCCAAGGAAAATGGCATGACAAGTCATACCAGCCATCTCGTCTTGGTACTTTTCTTGTCTGTGCTTGTTCGTAATGAAGATGCAGTCCTTCGTGGCTTGTAAAGAATTCAACTCTCTCGGTGTTAAACGTATCATCGCTTTCTCTGTCGACCACTGTTTGAGCAATCGATTCAATGATGGACTGAAACTCGCTTGCTTTAGGTGAGTGTTCAACAAATCCCAAATCCCAATACTCTGGGTGATGCAAATCTGCAAAACCACCATCAATAAGCGCGCGAATAAAGTTAATCGTCATCGCTGAGTGTTCAAACCCGCGGATGAGCCGTTCTGGGTCGGGATTCCGTGAATCGCTAGTAAACGAAATATCATTGACCAAATCGCCTCGATAACTTGGCAGTGATTGTCCATTGAGTTCTTCAACATCGCTCGACCGCGGTTTCGCAAACTGTCCCGCAATTCTTCCAACTCTAATCACGCTTTTGTTCATTGAGTGAACAAGTACGAGCGACATCTGAAGAATGACTTTCAGTTGACCAGTGATGTGTTCAGGTCTGCAATCAAGGAAGCGTTCGGCACAATCTCCAGCCTGAAGTAAAAAACGCTTCCCGTGAGTTGCCTCTGCAAGCTGCGCTTTTAATGCTTCAATCTCAAATGAGGAAACGAGGGGTGGAAGTGACGCCACGATTTGTTCGGCTCTGAGGAGTTCATCCTCGCTAACATAGGACGGCTGTTGAGCCGTATCTTTTTCTTGCCAACTTGTTGGGGACCATGTCATCGTTTCAGAATGCGGGCGAGAGGACTCGAACCTCCACGGGTGTTACCCCACCAGAACCTAAATCTGGCGCGTCTGCCAATTTCGCCACGCCCGCAGCGTTGTGGAGGGGTATCATACTTTGAAACGGACTTTTCTCATACCATATTCACTATGAACTTTGTAACTAACTCATTCCTACCGTTTCTTGCCCGTCTAGTCATCGGCGCTGTAATGTTGACTTCGGGTTGGGTCAACTGTTTTGGACAAATTGAAATTCGCGAAGTCATCGCAAAAGACCTCGCGCTAATGGATATTGCAACGTATGAGCAAGTGTCTGAAGACGCTTCCGGCTATTCAACAGATCCAAACAGGATTGTTCATACAACTCGCGGACTCAATCGAATCGTCTGGCTCGTTCATCAAAAATGGCCAGACATTGGCTCATGGGCGACAATCATTGGTGGTTGCGCGGCAGGAGCTCAATTGCTCGGGGGAGTGTTGCTTATTGTTGGATTATTCACACGTTTGGCAGCACTACTTGTGCTGATCGCAAGCAGCGGGGCGGTCTACCTTGTTGCTGTCCATACACATGGCATGTTCTACATGAATCCATTTGAATGGCCACTTGATTCACACCGATTTATGCAATTGTTTGCAGGGCTGATGCTCTGCGTACTTTCATTGCAGTTACTAGCAAGTGGTGCTGGCGGTCTTTCAATTGACGCGAGGCATCATCGCGGTTCTGGCAATGGCGAGAAAAAAGGCGACGCTTAACCGCTTGACTACTTTCTTTTGTACGCTGTAACTCAAGATGAGTCAGCAGCAACAAGGTGACGCATCCAAAGCAGTTGCTTGGATTGTTTCAATTGGATTACATATTGGATGTGGTGTCGTCGCGTTCTTTCTAACGTGGACCATCATTCGCTCAACTGAAGAAGCGCCTCATCGCGTTACGCCGACATGGCATAAGCAACCCGTGATTGTTGATGCAGCCATTCCAAATACAAAGCAGCCTCAGCTCGACATGACAGTTGGTGTTCCAACTATTCAAGAAGTCATACAATCGCCAGTTAAAGATGGATATCAAGTTCTAGAGTCAGTGCAAGGTGCAGTGGAACTCCCAGAATTCGTGAAGCGAACACCAAATGAAGAAGCGAAGTTCATGGGGCTTGATGCAGCATCCGCAAAATCGCTGGTATATGTCGTAGACGCTTCTGGTTCGATGTTGCTTCACTTGTCTGAAGTTCTAAATGAACTTGAACGTTCATTGCAAGCGCTCCATCCAAAACAAACGTTTGCAATTGTGTTCTTTCAAAAAGACAAAGCGATTCATGTGCCTCCGAAAGGCAAACTTCAACCTGCTCATGGCAATGACATACAAAAAGCGATGGAGTGGATTCGCAGTAGCGGCTACGTTATTCCATCTGGCTCAAGCAATCCAATTGCAGCACTCCGAGTAGCCGTTCGTCTGAACCCAGATGTTGTGTATCTTTTGAGCGAGAACATTACAGGCTCTGGGAAGTACGCAATTGAATCAAGCGAACTGCTAGAGGCGCTTGAGCAGTTGAATCCACTTAATGTTAAAACAGGAAAGCGTAAGGTGGAAATCAACTGCATTGAATACCTCACGCATGACCCAAGAGGCACTATGGAACAAATTGCTTCAATTCATGGTGGAGAAGACGGTTACACTTTTGTGTCGCGTGGTACAGTAAGCGAGTAAGGAGAGATAGGCATGGAAGCCAAAGTTAATTCGATGTATTGCAAGTCGATGTTTGGAGTATTCATCGCAACAAGCGCACTTGATGCAACTGCAACTGCATCGTCAGTTAATCGCTCCTTTGCAGAAGCTTTTTTTGTTTCAAGGAGAAATGACGGGTCGATTGAACTCATCGGTAGCGGTGTCACTTGGTTGTTGCTTACGCTGAGCGTCTGCGCGATTGGACTGATGATTCATTTGGCATTGTCAAACAGGCGTAGTACTGTTCTTCCGAACGACACGCTCAATACAGTCCGCAAACTCATCAAGCGAAAACAGTTTCAAGCAGCGATTGATATCGTCGCAAAAGACAAATCATTTTTAAGCCACATATTGCATGCAGCGTTTAGGGAAGCGAAGTTTGGTTTCCCTGCCATGATGAAAGCGCTAGAGCAAACGGCGGATGAAAGAGCGACTGCTCGGTTAAGAAAAATTGAATTACTAAATGTTGTAGGGCAAGTGAGCCCAATGATTGGATTGTTTGGGACGGTATATGGGATGATTATCGCGTTTGGTGCAATTGTTGCCGCAGGTGGTTCCGCAGACCCAGTTGCGCTTGCAGGCGGCATCGGCACTGCACTCACTACAACCTTCTGGGGTTTGGTTGTAGCAATACCTGCACTTGCAGGATATGCAGTATTGCGAAACCGCATTGACGCGTTGACAATAGAAGCGACAATAGAAGCAGAGGATGTCCTTCACCTGTTTAGGCCGCGAAACAATTTGCAAGGCGAAAGTGTTGTCGAAAAGTCGGCAGAAGCAGAATCAAAACACCCCGTAGAGGTACTCACTTGATTCGCAGAGGGCAAGCATCTTCTGCGATTCATGCAAACATGACGCCGATGATTGACGTCATTTTTTTACTCATTGTGTTCTTTGTCGCTGTTTCCCAAATCGTCGACCGCGATGCAGTGCCACTTGATTTACCTGCGTTCGCTGACTCTGCTGCATCTGAGATTGGCATTGAAGATAAAGTTATTGTGAATCTCATTGGAAATGAGGATGGTCAAGTTAGTCATATTCATGTTGGCGGTCATGACGTATCAATCGAAGACTTTGCAGCACTTCATCGAATTGTCACCACCAGACTCAATGGAGGTGCTGACGAGATTCACATCAGGGCTGAACGAACGGTTTCCTATCAATATGTGTTTGAAGTGTTTGAATCAATACAATTGCTTGAAGGCACCAAGCACGTTCAACTCGTCATTAAGGATGACGCAGGATGAAAAATAGAAACATTAAACAAGGTGTTATTGGTCTAAACCTCACATCAATGATTGATGTTGTTTTTTTACTTCTCATCTATTTTATGGTTGCCACTGAATTCAAAACATCAGAGGCAGCATTTGCGATGGACCTGCCAGAGCGAATCGAACAATCCCCTATGTTGCTTGATGACGAACCCCTAATCATTCTTGTTGATTCAGCAGGTGACAAACAGCATGATGTGCGTTTGTTAGTTCTTGGCCCGTGGGGAGATATTCAAACGCCGGAAGCATTAAGAGTTTTTCTTCACAGGAACCTCGCAGATGGATTTGGGAATGAAGGCTACTTTACTCTAGACCACCCAATTGTCGTCCGACCAACAAAAGACGCAAATTGGGAACACGTGCTTGCAGTCTACAACGCAGCAGTTCAGGCGTCGTACACCAACATCACTCTGGATGAACCAGCGTCATGATGTTTCAATTGATCTGCACAGTTGTACTTTCCACTCAGCCACTTGAGAACATTAAAGTCGAGTTGTTTGAAAGATGGTCAGACACGGATAGTTTTCCGATGGTTTCGTTTGGTTTGCCAACACAACAAGAATCGCAGGAAGTTGAAACATGCTTGCAGAACATAGTTAAACAACTCAACATTGTGAGCGGTCAGCCACTTAATGAAGAAGAGCGGGCAGTTGAGTTGCGATTCCTAAGCGGAATGGTGGCGGGACTGCAACACTCAAGCACAGATAATGCAGCGTTGTGCCTCAAGCATCTTGAAGCGCTTGACGATGTAGTGTTTGGTTTTTCGGCATCAAAAATGTGGCGAATGCGATTACAGGCATATGTCACGCTTGAAGATCATCGTGCTGCCGAGCACGCAGCGCAAGAGCTTCGCTCCCTTAGGCACATTTCAGTCGAAGACCAAACAGTGCTTGCGTTGTATGAAATTTCGCAATTACTAGCAGACTCTGAACCAAAAACTAAAGTAGCAATTCAGCGCTTTACTTCGCATGACCAATCGCTTATTGAGGATAAACAATTTCACTTGCGTGATGCATTTGCAAGTGGCGCACTTAGTCTCATGCTCTCAGAAAGCGGCAAAAAAAAGATTCTCCTCAGTCGCTACATGCACGACAATGCGTTGTATCAAACTCAAGTGATCCCTCGTGAAAACTTGCGAGAGCTCAATAAACGAATGGTAACACCCATTCCGTTTTTGAAGAGCGATGAGCATTCGCAATGTAAAACCATCGCACTTTGGAATGAGATTGAGTCACTTCAATATGGTGACATTAATCAAGTGGCCCCTCTCATCGAGCTGGCTCTTCAGCGTAATCATGAAGCAAGTATTGAGTTGCTGTCAACGTTTAGAACAAATCCTATCGTCATTGAGCACGTCGAATTGCTGTTCGATAATGCTGTCATTACAAACGACAAAAATGTTCGCGATTTTTGGACCCTGCAAAGAGCAATCTACTGCATCAACAACAATAAAAAAGATGAAGGACTAGAGCACTTGTACCTCATTCCAGAGTCGTCGAATTATGCAGAGGACGCGACGAGAATCCTAAGACAGATTCACGAGTTGGGCGCAGATGTTCTCATTGAATCTATTAAACGGTCTACTGGAAATCCAGAAGCATGCTCGTCTTTGGTGCAATCATGGGACGAAAAGACAAGATTGAAAGTCGCACGAGAGTTGATTGAACGCTCGCACGCTAAGCCAGCTGATTGGCAACTCAAATCGATTGAAGCAATCTTGAGCGCGTCCAATGCATTTCCAATCCACTTGAGTGGAGAGTTGTACCGCTTACTTGGTGATTCAGAAAATGCAGCCAAGTCTTTCCAACTCGCAATTGAGCAAGATGGCGAGACAATAGAAACGCTCGCAGGATTTGCAGATGTGACTCATGATGCAGAACTCATGAAGCGAGTGTTACACGCAACATCAGAAGAAGAGCAAAAGCCATATTGGTATTGGCTTGCTAACTTGCGATTGATTGAATGGCATTTGCAGGAGGGTGGAAGCAAAGTAGACGCGATTGCGAAAGTAAACCGGTTACAAAAAATGGATGCCTCGCTTGGAGGCACCCATTTTCAACATTTGTTTAATAAACTCTGTGATTGATTGCAGCTTAAGACGCTTTGCGGCTACTCGCTTTATCTTGCTGCATGCGGTCTCTTAACCGCCGCAGCGAATCGATTTCGATTTGCCTTACGCGTTCCCGAGTGAGCCCAACAACGAGCCCAATCTCTTTAAGTGTCAATGGTTCTTGACCTTCAAGACCAAATCGCAATCGTAGTACCCTAGCATCGCGATGGTCGAGTTGGCTTAAGAAGGAAAGAGCGTCCTTAATGGTTTCTTGTTGCTCAACTTGTTCATCTGGGCGTTTGTTTTTGCTGTCCTCAAAGATTTCTGAGAGAGTGATTTGTTCACCTTCAGCTGTACGCGGTTTTCTTCCTGAATAGGCACGCATCGCTCTTCGAATGATTCGAACCTTTTTCTGAGGCAAGTCGAGCGTTTCAGCAATCTCTTGATTTGTTGGCTGATGCCCCATCTCATCTTTCAGTCGTGAGACTGTTTGCTTGTACCGGTTGATAAGGTCAACCATGTACGCTGGGATGTGGACTGGTTGCGTCGCGTTGATGAGCATTCGCTTGATGGACTGCTTAATCCACCAAGAGGCGTATGTTGAAAATCTTGCACCATGTGCTGGATCAAAACCTTCAACAGCCCGAATGAGTCCAATGTTGCCTTCCTCAATTAAATCACTGAGTTGTAATCCGCGGCCAAGATATCGCTTTCCAATTGAAACAACTAATCGCAAATTCGCACGAATCATGTGCTCCTTTGCTTTTGCATCGCTGTCGTTGATGATAAGCCAACCTAGTTCCTTTTCTTCTTCAGCTGTTAACAATGGAACTTCATTGATTTGTTGTAGATATAAATCTAGATTCACACAAGTCTCCTAATTTGCATACTTCACATTCCCCAATGAACAATCGGGCTTTTTCACCTTCAAATGAAGCCTTCAATGCAAAACCATTTGTAATCTAGGCCGTATAAACGGAACATTGTCATATGATTGACACGGTTTTACACACATCGTGTGAATCTAGGAAAGGTAGTACAGTTGTAACGATGGACGATATAACCAACATTTTGAATTCATGGCCTCACGATGAAGGGAAGCTCAATGTGCGAATCATTGAAGCGGAAGTTGGTCGTGAAGTATTACAGTTACGTATAGAACTGGGAATTGTACAGATGGAGCTCGCTGGTCGACCTGACGGGGTTAGCCAAGATGGACATCAATCCTTGTTAGAACTTGTCGAGTCGAATGGAGTGCACGAGGGGCTCGAGCCTGAAATATGCAGGCAACTACGCGAAGAAGGCGTGCAACGATCGCACCGCGCTGCAGCTCTTTTTGCGATAAGCAAATGGGAATTGGTTATCAGAGATTGTGTCGACAACTTACGATTGTTCGATTTATGTCTTCAGCACGCAGTTGAAACTCAAGACAAGGAAGCGCTCGAACAATTTCGCCCTGCAGTCATTGCACTCAAAGCGAGAGCTACAGCAGAATGGGCGATTGCAAATGAGAACTCTCACGGAGCGATGGCAGCACTTGACGCAGGGCTTCGCGAATTAGAAGAAACGCTTGGCGAACACTTTGAAGAATCAAATGAAGCGCAATTACTCCAAGGCATGAAAGAAGCGCTTCTTCCCAAACTCCCTCGTTCCGAACGGGTTGATTTGCAAGAGCGGTTGGATAACGCCATAGCAAATGAAAACTACGAGCTTGCCGCAATTCTCCGAGATGAAATTAGGTTACTTCGCGATTAACGTTTGTAAAACGGAAGCGGTGTGATTGAAGCAGGCAACTGTGTTCGCCCAAAATCTATCATAACTTCATCACCGTCAAACTCGCTGTCGATGTACGCCATAGCAATCGGTTTCTCGAATGTTGGACTGAAACAACCGCTTGTAACTTCACCAATGGCTTGCTCGCCATTCACAACACTCATTCCTTGCCTTGGCGATCGTCTTCCTTCAAGCGTTAGTCCAACTAAGTTTTGTTTTGGACCATTCTCTGCAATCGCTTGCAAAGCTTCTTGACCAATAAATGGTTCGGCTTCATTGTCGCCAGTGCCTTTATCGAGTTTGACTGCAAATAGAAGTCCCGCAGAAATTGGGTCAATCGTTTCGGTAAGCTCATGCCCATAAAGCGGCATGCCCGCTTCAAGACGAAGGGAGTCTCGAGCGCCGAGCCCTGTGGGCATAATCATTGTTTTATCTGACAAGTTTGCGAGCATCATTTCGACAGCTTTGTTAGCAAATGACTTTGGCAAGATGATTTCAACGCCATCTTCTCCTGTGTATCCAGTTCTTGAAATCATGACTGATGCGATGAGTAAGTTTTTCGTTGTGAATCGGTACCGTTTGAGATTTGGGACTTCACTTGAAACGCCACTGATGACATCCATCACTTTTGGTCCTTGCAACGCGAGCATCGCAGTTGCTTCAGTTTCATCCTTGATTTTGCAAACATAATCACCCTTGTTTGCTTGAATATGTTGATTGATTTTTTCACGGTTTGCTCCATTGCAAACCATCAAGTACTCAGTGTCTGAGATGCGGTTCACGAGCACGTCGTCATGGCAACCGCCATGTTCATTGCATACGATTGAGTATCGCGCTTGACCATCAGCCATGCCGAGAATTTGACGAGTGCACAACCTGTCAAGCAAGCGACAAGCATCTTTGCCGGTAAATCGAATTCGTCCCATGTGAGACACATCAAAAAGGCCTCCACTGGTGCGAACTTGTTTATGTTCATCAATGATTGAACCATAGTGGAGGGGCATGTCCCAGCCAGCAAAATCAACCATTTTTGCACCCTCTGAAAGGTGATATGCATGGAATGGGGTCGTTTGGAGCGTTTGTGCGTTTGTCATGTCATTCCCTTCTCAATTCTTAGGACATACATTGTACTTCCTATCTCTCTTGAGGTTGTGAGAGGGTCAACAACGCGGTATCCTTCCATGACGAATGCGTTTCATTTCAACCGTCATCATCTTTCTGATTTCATTTATCACTTCAAGCGCTCTTTCAAGCACACTTCAAGACAGTCGAGTTTCAGCAATTCTCTTTGAAGGTCTTGACCGAGTCACTGAACAGCGAGTTAAAAACCTTATCCAATCAACGGTCGGACAGCCTTACGACTTTGAACTGGTTGAAGGCGATGTCCATACCCTTAACCACCTTGGCGAATTTAACTATATAACTGCTGATGTCGTCCTTCAGGAGGATGGCACAATCCATGTCATCTACACATTCCGAGAACACCAAGTCATCACAGAGGTTGCTGTTGTTGGCAATTCCATGATTAGTGACAAGGAACTTCTCGCA
>JAYZCQ010000042.1:0-8181 GCA_036338245.1 Planctomycetota bacterium | reverse complement strand
ACGATGTCTGCAAGAAGATAGGCGAGGTTCAATTCGCCAATCGTGTCAAGCAAAAACATGTTTGTGTCAATGCGTTCATCGGAACTTCTTCGGTTGCATGGCGCAAGTGTTTTGGCGGCTTCGTCAAACCATTCGGGTCTTCGCGGCGCGCACAATAGTTGAACACCGTCGGGACACGCATCTTTTATTAGTTGATGTTCTTCTGGTGCAGTTGAGCCCGCAACGATAAGAAGCTTGTCTTTGTCAATACCCAATTCATTGCGCAGCGTATCTGCTTTTTGTTGTGAGACTTCTATAGTTGCGTTGTCCCATTTCATCGTCCCCTCGACAGTGACATTCTGACCGCCTAATGAGCGAACTCTACCGGCGTAGATTTCTGTTTGTACACCGATTGCTATAACTTTCTTAAATGTACTCTTTAGGAATGTTTTGATAAGTGCGTACCTGCTAAATGAACGTTCTGAAAGCCGTCCATTGACAATGACAACAGGAATGCCAGATGAATTCGCAGTGCGTATAAAGTTTGGCCAAATTTCTAACTCAACAAGTCCAATGATTGATGGCTTGACGCGACGAATAAACCGCTTAACTGCAAAACTAAAATCGATTGGATATCGAGTGACAATGTGTTTATCGCCATAGAGTTCTATTGCTCTTTTGATTCCGGTATCAGTAGTGACACACAGAACAACATCATGCCCTCGCTCGTCTAATAGTGCAACTAATTTTTGAATTGCATTCACTTCACCAACTGAAACGGCGTGCAGTAACACCCTGCTTGGATGCTGCTCCAACTTTTCTCCATACCCTAATCGCTCGCGAATACCCTCCCGTTTGGGATGACCCTTAAGTCTTGAAATGCCAGCAAAAAGGAGGATTACAGGCAATGCCAGCAGGTAGATGATGTCTACGATAAGCGTCACCCGCGTAGTGTACCTATGCATCATTAAACAGGAAGAGATTCCGATAAGTGTGTAACTTTATTTATAAATAATCCTATCTTTAAGTGGCGAATCATCAATTCGCATGTAAGATTAAGCGTACCCTTTACAAACTTATTTGTAAGAGAGTTGTTCGCCCTATGATGGAATTGCACATTTGTACCCGCAACAGCGGTAAAGTTTTACGCAAGTTTGCGATTGGTGATCTTGATGAATTGATCATTGGTCGTGAAGACGGATGTGATATTCGCATTAAGGCACCAACCATATCTCGCGAACACTGCACAATTGAAGCAGATAATAGCGGACACCTTGTGCTCACTGATAACAACTCAACATGTGGTACATTTGTAGCAGACGAAAAAATCAACTCAGTGCGTCTTGAAGACGGCATGGAAGTAGTTGTTGGTCCCGCAGTTCTACGATTCTACGATTCTGGAATTTAGCAACGGTTAATCAATCATTGAGCTGGCGAAGTTGGTATTTGAGATCTTCAATGCCGCGTTTAATTCGGTCAATGGCATTATCACTGAATCCCATCATCTCACCAGTTTCGCCTAACTTCTTTGCCCACTTTAAAAGTTCTTTAAGAGCGTCAATTTGATTATTGATTCGTTCTCGTGGTGTATTGCCATCAACATCACCTTGAGCTTGTCTTTGGAGTTCAGGGCCAATCTCTTCAAACTCTTTTAGAATCGCCCACCAATTTTCAGCGGCTTCTTCACCAAAAGTGTCATACTCAACCCATTCGTCGAGATCAAGGAATGCTGCGAGGTCTTCTTTTGTATCTGCAATACCATCCCCAAGACCAGAATGAACCGCTTCTTCAGCGCCAAGAGTCAAGTTAGAGTCATAGCGAGATAAGTGGTGTTCGCCTTGTAGGTCTGCGTAGTAGGAAATTTCGCCCGTTTCTTCATCAACATCATATGAAAGAGCAAATGAGTTTTTCACCATGCATCCTGCTACAAGTGGAGTGCGGCTTGTTTTTGCCAGAACGCCTTCAAGCTCGGAAATCCAGCCAAATAGTTGCCAGTCTGGCGACACATTGTCAATGTGACCCGAGTACATAGTAATTGAACCGAGTTCACCAGTAGTTTTGTAATAGATTTCATCACACAAGAACGCAGTTGCAGCAGCACCTGAAATCGCGTGGGTAATCCACGCAACAAAGCGATGGCGTTCTCTCGCTTCAAAAATAACTTCACGAATTTCAGACCATTTGCGAACGGAACCGCCGCCTGAGTCAATTTCAAGGACGATGATTTGACCTGGCCCGTAGTTTTCATCAATGTGAGCAACAAGGTCGCGAATCTCTTGTGGTCTAAAGTAAGTGCCGACCATCTGGTGCATCGGAAGATAGAAAACGCCATTTGGCAAATCGCCAAGCGGTTTCATTGCTTTAGGTTCGCTTTTTGCTTCTTGCGAATTAGAAGACTCTTCTTTTGCTTCACCAGTTACATCTTCTGGTGTGACCTCTTGTTCACTAGCGCTGTCGGGCTTCATGCCTTTGATGGTATTAACAAAGATAAGTTCGCCACCAACCATGATGTAATCAGCAGTTGCTCGCGTTAGTTCGCCTTCAATAAAAACAGACTTGCCGCGCTCATCAAGTTCGACAGTGACTGTTTGTCCGATTTCGCCGTTCCAGACCTTGCCGTCGGGCAATTCAAGTTTGACTGGCTCAGCCAGTACTGCTGATCCAATAACAAGAATTGTTGTTAATGCTGTAAGTAATATTTTCATCATGATTATCTACCGCCTCCCCCGCCACCGCCAATTGGTCGGCCGCCACCACCACCGCTTGGACGTCTGCCTGAGTCACCTTCTCGAAGTCGCTTGAGTTGCTCTTCGATCTGTTCAATCATTTGTTCAAGTGCTCTTGTGCTTACACGATGTTTCCAGCCCATCCGCATTGCAACTGCACTTGAGTTTTCCATGAGTCGAAGAACTTGTTTGTATTTCTTGACTTGCTCTCTTAAGTAGCGTTCCGTGTTGTCACCTGTTGCCCAGCCGCCATACTGTTCAGCATCAAGGAATAGGGTACTTGCTCGTTCATAATCATTTCGCCACATGTCTTTGTGTCGTTTGATTTCTTCGGTGATATCTTCGCCCACAAAGTGGTATTCGCGGATGCCTTCAGCAACCAAAAGATATTTTATTTTGTAGACAACGCCCTTACTAATTGCAAGTTCCGTTGCAGTAGTTGCATCAAGGTGCGGCATGCCCTGGCCAGCATCGACAATGAAGTCGCCATTGAGCGAGTCTTCCCATTTGACTTTCTTACCCTCCCATGTTCCTGATAGTGGGACTTCAGGGTCAACAAATGCTCGTACAAGTGCTTGATCTTTACACCCAAAAGTTGCAAACGCTTTTGCGTGTGCGACTGCTGCTTCACGAATTTTGCCTCGCGTATCTTCTGCGTTGATGTAGTTGAACATGCGGGCGACTTGCATTGTTGCATGCAGCCAGCCATCCGGAGACATGTAGATGTCACACCATGAAAGTGCCATTACGGTGCTTGTGCCCGAAGCATTTTTGACCCAAGCAATCTGCGGGATGTCTTTCAATTCAACGTGGAAGGTTCTTGCGATGTTGACGAGGTCATCCTTGTCATAACCATTGAACTCTTCTCTGTCGCCCCAACCCATGAGCTGTGAAAACTCATTTTGATAATCGTGATTCAGAATTTCAACGACGATTAAATCGGGCTTGGCCTCTTTGATTCGATCGATAAGGCCGCTGTACACCGAATTATTGACATCGGTGTGCATTTGACCTTCCATTGGAATGATGAGAACAGCTTTGCCCTCTTCTTCAGTCTCAATGACGGAGTCTGACCACTCAAACTCAGGTTCACTAGAGTTGATTGCAGAGGCGTGCGAAATCGCAATAATGCTCAGCGCGCTTGCAGCGATATATAAAGGTTGAAGTTTCATCCCATCAGTATACTCAGAAGGTGGGCTATTGAGTATCTGCAATCTCGCTATAAATCGCCTTTGCGAGTCGTAAAGCGTCATCCCTATCCGAAATGCTCCCCTCTAACTGGGCGTCATAAACTACTTCTAGGACGTCGCCTAATTTAGGTGAGGGTCGCAGCCCTGCATTAAGCAGATCGTGCCCATTGATAAATCGGTCTGGGGCAATTCCAGTCTTCTCATGTTCTATGATTGCCTTCCGGATATTTACAAACAGAGAGGCATCTTCAGTGTGCAGAATTGTCATCGCAGCATCACAAAACTCAGATGCGGCAATTCGCTTTTGAGCAGCAGTGCCAAGTTGCTCCCAGCCAAAGAGTTGCTGATGAATCTTAAGCGTCTCTTTGAGTGATTCAAACACTTTGTTGGAAAGAAGAAGCTGGTCTCGCCACTTGTTTGCGATGCTCTGGACATCAGCTTTATTGCTGTGCCTATCAATGAGCCAAGCAGCAAGTGTAGTCGCGTAAGAGGAAATGTTAAAGAGTCTGCCAAGACGAGTTGGAGCGTTCATACAGCTCGGTTCATCGAAAATGAAGCGGTCGAGCCCGAGGTATTGCAGCTCCCACGCAGCAACACCCCGCTGTTCATCGAGAAGCATCTTCTTGACTTCTTCACCTATTCGTTCTTTAGAGACACCGATGAGTTGTTCACTTTTCTCTCGAATTGCATCTGCTGTTTCACTTTCGATTGCAAATGAAAAACGAGCAGCAAAACGTACAGCGCGGAGCATACGAAGGTGGTCTTCTTCAATACGATCACGTGGGTTTCCGATTGCGCGGATGAGCCTCGCGTCGATGTCTGCTTGACCCTCGACATAATCGATAATTTTTTCTTCAACGGGATCTTCAAACATGCCGTTGATTGTGAAGTCGCGGCGTTGCGCGTCATGTTTTGCGTCACTGAATTGAATAGAGTCTGGGTGTCTATGGTCGCTGTATGGTCCGTCACTTCTAAATGTCGCAACGTCATACATCACATCGTTTCGCCTTACGAGCATCACGCCGAAAGCTTCTCCAACATTCCGTGCTTTTGGAAAAACTTTCTTGATATCTTCAGGTGTCGCATTCGTTGCTATGTCATATTCGATAGGTGCGCCAGATAAAAGTCTGTCGCGAACACAGCCGCCAGCGAAATACGTTTCGTGTCCAGCCTCACGCAATTTTATGAGGATGGATATAGCACCATCTCTGCAAACCTCAGGAGTTGGTTGGTTCATGACTCCACGTCCTTTGGCGGTTTGCCGTAAAAGAGAATCCACATACCTTGCCCCTCCTTGTGAATCTCAGGACCAACTAACCCTTCGACTGTATGAGGGGTATGTGCTGGATTGATTGGCGAGCGAAGCAGTACTAAGCCATCGTCTGCAAGAATAGACTCAACTTCATTGAGTTGGCTGAGTACCCTTTTGCGAGAGGCCTCGTTTTTCATCATGGCATACGGCGGGTCTACGAATACAACGTCAAGTGGCGCTTGCGCCCTTAACAGGGGTATAGTCGAAAGTGCATCACATTGAATTGCGTACGCAGTATCACCGCACTGCAGTGATGCGATGTTTTCTTCAAGCATGCTAAAGATTTTGTAGTCTTGCTCAACAAGTACCACATGCTCGGCACCCCTACTGACTGCTTCAAGCCCCATCGTGCCTACTCCAGCAAAGAGATCAAGCACATTTCCGCCTTGAATGTGACCACGCAATTGATTGAACGCCGATTCTCTAGCGCGACCAGTCCACGGTCTTGTGACTTCGTCTTGTTTTGGGGTTTTGAGTTTTCTTGAGCGAAGTTGCCCACCTAATATTTTTAACATCGAATGCGTAGGATACCACTACCCGCCCTCTGGGTATCATGTACACCTATGACTGAAAAGTTTGAGTCACTTCCAAGAAGATTAAAGGCAGTTTCATCTCTGCAAACGATTAATGACGTCCCTTGTCTGATTGTCAAGGAAGATGATACGCCAAGACCCTTCCTATTTTGGATTCACGGTAGAACCGCGTATAAAGAGTTAGATCCCGGTCGTTATCTGAGGTGTGTTCGAAGTGGGATTAATGTTTGTGCGGTAGATTTGCCAGGTCATGGTGAGCGGCTAGAGCCAGAACTCCAAGGTGCGAATAGGATTTTGCCAGTTATGATCCAAATGGCAAGCGAAATTGATGGCGTCCTTGCTGGGCTCAGCGAAATTGGCGGATTTGATATGACGAGGGCTGCACTTGGTGGAATGTCTGCTGGTGGCATGGCATCAATTCAAAGGTGTTTGCAGACTCATCCTTTTAAAGCGCTGATTTTAGAAGCAACATGCGGAGACTGGTCATTCCTTCGGAATAAGCCAATGTGCGCAGGTCTCTGTGACGAAGTGTTCCATGAGATTAATCCAGTTGAACACTTGGGCAACTGGATGTGCATCCCCGCTTTAGCGTTCCACAGTAAAAAGGATGAGTGGATTCCATTTGACGCAGCAGAATCATTTCTACATTCGCTCCGCATGCATTGTGGAAGCGAGGCAGATATTGAGATGGTGAGTTTTGAAAGTACCGGCGCCCCATTTGAACATGTTGGATTTGGTCGCCAATCGCCGAAAGTGAAAGAGATGCAAGTTGAGTTTTTATTGAACAATGTGGCAAATTGTCAGGAGTACTGTCAATGACTATGGAATCGAAAGCAGGATGGTACGGGGAATTTGGTGGACGATACGTGCCAGAGACGCTCGTTCAAGCGCTCGACCAACTTGAAGAAGCATGGACGAAGGCAGTTGCAGACGACGAGTTTCATCAAACACTTGATGCATTACTCACTTCTTACGTCGCTCGCCCAACGCCGTTAACAAAAGCCACTGGATTAACTGAGCGACTTGCTGGCCCAACGATCTGGCTGAAGCGAGAAGATTTAGCGCACACAGGCGCGCATAAGATTAACAATACGCTTGGGCAGGCGCTTCTTGCAAAGCGAATGGGAAAACAGCGAATTATTGCAGAAACTGGTGCAGGTCAGCATGGCGTTGCGACTGCAACAGCGTGCGCAAAGCTTGGGCTAGATTGCGAAGTTTATATGGGGGCTGAAGATGTTCGCAGACAAGCACTGAACGTCTTTAGAATGGAACTACTTGGGGCGAAGGTACACGTAGTCGACTCAGGTTCTAAGACGCTCAAGGATGCAACGAATGAAGCGATGCGAGATTGGATGGGTTCAGTTGAAGATACGCATTACATTCTTGGTTCAGTCGTTGGGCCACACCCCTTCCCGCTAATTGTGAGAGAACTCCAATCAGTCATTGGAACGGAAGCGAAAGTGCAATGTCAAGACTCGTTTGGTGGGCTTCCTGATTGCATTGTTGCTTGTGTTGGGGGTGGCTCAAACGCAGCAGGAATCTTTGCGCCATTTATTGGTGACGGAGTGAAACTCATTGGAGTTGAAGCAGGCGGAAGCGGTAACGCTATCGGTCAGCATGCAGCACCGCTCTGTTTAGGAGAGCCTGGCGTTCTGCATGGATCTATGAGCTACGTTCTCCAGAATGAAGACGGGCAAACGCAGGATGTCCACTCTTGTTCAGCAGGACTTGATTATCCGGGCGTTGGACCAGAACACTCTTTCTGGCAAGATTCCAATCTTGCTTCGTACATCATGGTTGACGACCGCGAAGCGCTTGATGCATTCCAACTCTTGAGTGAAACCGAAGGCATCATCCCAGCGCTTGAATCATCACACGCTGTTGCGGGTGCACTCAAAGTTGCAGGCGAGATGTCAGCAGAAGAGCATTTGCTGATTAATGTCTCCGGCCGCGGTGATAAAGATGTTGAAGAAGTCAAACGCCTGCTAAGCAGTGATTAAGATACAAATAGATTAAGGTGAGCAGCATTTGGCAGGCACGCGTTTTGTATCTGTAACGTCAGTTCTTGATTCAAACCCAACCTTGTTCTTTGGTGAAATGCTGTCAACATTTTTACATGTCGCCTTATGAAACTTATCACTCCGTTTAGATGCAATGAAGAGCGCATCGGTCAGCGGTACGGTCTTGACTTCTACTTCTGGTTCAGGCTCAGGGGAAGTGAACTCAGGATAGGGATACGCCTTGACGCAAACGCCCTTGCCTTCAGAGGGAACAATGTCAATTGCAAGTGGGTAATGGTCAGAGGCGTAGCCGGAAGGAATGGGGTCATTACGCCAATCATAATCTTCCGCGGAGGTTCCAAGAATAAACGCACTCTTTGGTACGAACTCTCTATAGGCAGCGGGATTTAACAATACAAAGTCGATGACTCGGTCGCTGGT
>JAYZCQ010000041.1:0-8318 GCA_036338245.1 Planctomycetota bacterium | reverse complement strand
GCCAATACGTCCGATGCCGAGACCAGCACCAACAGCGCCGAGACCAGCAGCAAGACCGCCACCGATTCCACCACCTGCAGCAGCAGCACCTTCAGCAGCTGCTGGAGCAGCAAGAGCAGTGTTAACATCAAACATCATGAGAGCCATTGAGGCTAGAGCAGTGAAAGCAAAAAGCTTTTTCATAGGGAAAATCCTATTCGTCTACAAGACTTAGTTGCAATTGCCGTGGGAGCAATGCAGTGATTTACATTTCAAGGTCCATCCCACGTGGACCAGCGTTTAATGTGCCGCCTCGGCATGCCCATGTTCATCGTCATGGTGCGACATCTGGCCGATGAAGACCGTCGTTAAGAACATGAAGATAAATGCTTGTAAAAAGGCGACGAACAATTCTAAGAAACTAATGCAAACAGCAGCGATTGTTGAAATCAATTCGACACCGCCAGTTAGGAACCAGTTGCCAGTTGCTTTAAAAGCAAGCATACCGAACATCATGAGCACTGCGAGCATTGTGTGACCAGCGACCATGTTTGCAAACAAACGAATGGCAAGTGCTGCTGGTTTAATAAAGAGTCCCATCAATTCGATAGGAAGCATGATTGGCAACAAGTACAGTGGCGCGCCGCCAGTTAAGTGGTGTGCCCAACCGCCTAGACCAAGTGATTTGAATGCGTGGACTTGAATGACAATGAATGAAACGATGCCAAGCCCAAGGGTCACACCCAAGTTACTTGTCGCAGTTCCGCCAAAGACTGCCCAGTCAACTTCGCTCCCCCATCCCAATTTCGCAGTGGTCACTTGCATATCCATGAAGGGAATCATGCCAAGCAAGTTACATGTCAAGATAAAGAAGAAGAGGGAGAGTAAGTAGGGGAGAAACTTCGCAGTCTCGTGTCCAAGTACGGGTTTAATGACATTATCTCGCATATAGAGCGAAATGACTTCAATGACTGATGAGATTTTTCCGGAAGTCAGGTATCTGTCAGTGCCTTCTTCTTCGCGACCGATTGCGATGTTTCTTGCAGCAATTCTAAGCACGATGAATGCGACGATTGCAGCAATGAGAAGCGAAACCATGTGAATTGTGATTGCTGGTTTACCAAACAACGTAATGTGTTCTGCCCCAGACACCGGTTTGTCGAGGATATGGTGAATTGGGTTGTCTGCAGCTATAAATGGAATCATGATTCTCTGTTTATTCTGGGTTGTTTTGAGTGAATGCTGTTAGGTATTGAGCGATGATTTTAGTTTCAAAAATGAGTAATAAAATGGCATTCAAAAGGAACGAAAATAAGAGAGGACGAACCTCAAATCGAGCCACGTAGTATAGCAAGGAAGATGCCCCAAGTGCAGCAAAGAATCGAACAAACGAGGTCACAGACCATAAAGTTGCGAGGGTCGCAATAGGTCGTTTTTTACGCGGTGAAAACAGGGTTAGAAGCGTCACTGAAACGATAAAAATGACGCCAGATTCAAGTAGTCCGGCGTTGGTGATTTCAGCATCAAATTTGAGGAGTTTCGTGCCGCCAAACCACGCGAGCCCTGCGAGAGCGCAGGCGCAAAATTGGGCAACAATAAGGCTCCGAAATGGGAGCCCACTAACGGGTTGTTCTTTCATGAATCATCCTTTACAGCTCGCATTGCATCTCTAATAAAGTCAACCATGCCAACAACGATGCCGCAGACAGCACCGGTGACAATAAATCCTTTAGAACCTAGTGAAAAATCATCAAAAACGAGCCCGCACCCCCAGTGGATACCAAGTCCAATGATGCCGCCCGCGATGACCATCGATATAAACGTAAAACCCATTGCTGATAATCGCCATAATCGCTTTGATGCAGGTTGTTTATCCATTTGGGTATTGTATATAGAGCACGCATTCTTCGTTCCTCTATAATCTCCCAAAACCTATATGGTCAAAGAGAACGAACAATACATCGACGTCACGCCCAAGCCGCTCAATAGTAGCGATTTCTTTTTCGTTCCAGCAGTCCTAAGAGGTCTCGGAACGACCTTGAAACACTGTCTTGGTAACATGGGTCGCGGTGGTTCAAACAAGAACAATATCTGGGTCGTTCAATACCCCGAGCAAAAGCGTGACCAACGCGACGTCGTTGAAGGTGGTCAGGAACGCTCGGTCTTTAGAGGTGTACACCGTCTTAATAAGGATGAACAGGGTAGAGAGCGATGCGTAGCATGCTTTATGTGCTCAACTGCATGTCCAGCAGACTGTATTCACATCGTTGCAGAGGAAGCGCCTTGGGATGACAGGGAGAAACGTCCTTTATCCTTCGACATCGACGAACTTCGCTGTATTTTCTGCGGAATGTGCGAAGAAGCTTGTCCGTGTGATGCGATTGAACTCACGCCTCGCTACGAAGTCGTAGGTACATCACGCGAAGAGATGTTCTTTAATAAAGAACGTTTGCTTGAAGTCTACGATTTAACGGTTGAAGAAAAGCCGATGTAATCAAACTTTTCGCTATTTCTTCTGTTCACCCAATAAACAAACCAAACAAGATACATCCTGACCCTATAGCAATGAGCATTGCAGTCAACAGACCTCGCATGCGTGTTTGCTTTGATGGGATGCCAGGCGAAGTCGTCCACTCAAGTTTAATTTCGCTTCCGCATTCGGGACAATTAGCACTGTTTGGTGGCAGGAATGACAAATCATAATCACATTGACATCGCCACCCCTCTTCTTCTTCAAAGGGGAATTGCAAGGATGCGGCGATGAAGATGAAAACTGCTGAGAGGAAAAAGATCTGCGGACTAGAGAGCACTTGTAATCTAGGACTAATAATCAGCAAAAATGGTAACAAGGCCAGTAGGAATGAAATGCCTAACGCAGCGAGCGTCATCCATTTATGCTTCACGTACTTCGCCAGAACCGTGGTGAAAAGAGTACAAGCACGGCGAATATCTCAAGACGTCCTATGGTCATCAAGATGCACATTAAAATTTTGGAAGCATCGCTGAACCAGTTGAAGTTTTCAAGTGCACCTACTTTTGCAAGCCCTGGACCAACAGTACAAACGCTCGCCAGAGAGGCAGTTGCAGCAGTCGTAATGTCGCAAGATGGATTGCCAGACTCAAGAATCATCAATGCAGATGCGCCAAACGTAAAAATAACGAACAGTCCCAATACGTAGGAAATCGCAGCGAGTTTCACGCCATCATCTAGGGAACTTTTACCAATTTTGAGTGGCCTGACAACGTGGGGTCGAAATGCGCGTTCAAGTTGGTCGAGTAGAACTTTGATGGCAATCCAAATGCGGATGACTTTTACGCCACACGCAGTTGAGCCTGAGCACCCGCCAACAAACATAAGAAAGAGGATGACCGCTTTTGCAACAAATGGCCACGTGTCAAAGTTACTAACGCAGAATCCCGTTCCAGTTTGTTGTGAAACAACCGTAAAAACACTTTGCGTGATTGCTTCGCTAGCTGTGGGTGGTGTCGCAGCCCCAGTCGTTGTGACAAGCGGTTGCCCGCTCCCCATTAGGGATGCTGTGACGATAATGCTACCGATGACGAGCAAGGCGATGTAACACCGAAACTCAGGATCTTCCCAAATGGTTCTGAGTCGTCCCTGCAGTGCTGCAAAATACAACCCGAAGTTTGTTGCGGCAATAATTATGAATACAATTGCAATGATGTCAATGAGATGAGAATTGAATGATCCAATGCTTGAGGAATGCGTGCTGAAACCGCCAGTAGCGAGGGTAGAGAATGAATGGCAGACGGCATCAAACCAAGGCATCCCAGCAAACCAATAGCACATCACTAAGATTGCAGTTAAGCAAACATAAAGAACCCATAACACTCGCGCAGTTTCTTTAATGCTTGGCTTCACTCCAGATTGCCCTGGAGCTGATGCGCCTTCCACACGGAATAGTTTCCGTCCACCTGAGCCAAGCATCGGGAGTACCGCAACAAAGAGCACGATGATGCCAAGACCGCCAAGCCACTGCAAAAGTGCTCGCCAAAAGAGCAATGGGTCCGGAAGCAAACTGATGTCTGCAAGAATTGTTGCGCCTGTTGTTGTTAATCCGCTTGTTGCTTCAAACAAACAGTTCACACTAGATTGAAATGGATGATTTTCGTTTGCACTGTCCTTTGCCCAAAACCAAAATGGAAGTGCTGCAATGAAACTACCAACAATGTAACTTGAAGAACCAAGTAGCAGAGCTTCTCTTCGTCCCATCGAATTCGAAGTCTGTTTCTGTTTTCCAATAAGAATGAATACAACACCAATGAGTGTACTGATGCCCGCAGTTACAAGGAGGTAGCGATGTGATGATAAAGCTGCGCCGAAGGGTTCGTGACCAAGCAAATACGCGCCAACAAAGAGGGCAATCAGCGTCACGCTCAATACCAAGATCAGCGAACCAAGTTGTCGCAAAACTAAGTGTAGATTCATCTGTTATCTCACCGCGAAAAGCTTACACAGGTCTTTTTCAAAATCTTTTCGAACGACCACAAACACGACATCTCTTTCATTTAAGACTTTGCGTGCGTCAGGCACGACGCCGTGATGTTCATCATGTTCGATGACAACGACCATGCAGTCAGGCATGAGATTGAGCTCGGAGAGCGGTTTGCCAGAAACCGGCGCATCCTTGCCAACCCTGATTCGGTAAATGGCCAGTTCATCTCCAGCAAGCGATGCAACTTTCGTGAGCTGCTTGCGGGCGAGTCGCTGTTGAATCTCAGCCACAGCAAGTTCCCTAGGGCTAAATGCCTGCGTCATGTTCATCGCTCTGACGAATGGGGCGTAGTCGGTTCTAGCGACAACTGGATATGTCTCCCTGACCCCTAGCCAAGCAGCCCAAGCGCAGCTTAAAATATTGTGTTCATCGTGCGTCAAGGCAACAAAAGCATCAGCATTTTCGATGTGCTCATCAGTAAAGACGGTTGGGTCAGTCGGGTCTGCCTGAATGACGGTCACCCAAGGGAGTTTCTCAGCAAGTTCCTGAGCCCTATTTTTTTCTGTTTCAAAGAGTCTAATTGAGAAGCCGCGATTTTGGAGAGCTCTACAAAGCCAGACCGCGATTGGCGTACCGCCCATGATGACAACAGAGCGTCTGCCTGCATCTTTTGTTCTGAAGAACCGCCGCGCGTCATGGAAGACATCGGAGTTCGCAACGAGTAAGACTTCGTCACCTTCATCGACGGTTGAATCGCCGCTTGGTAAATATGTTTCGCCGTGCCGAATTATTGCCGCGAGCCGCGCGCCTCCAGGAAGCTTGACATCCGATAGATGCCGGCCAATTCCTGGCGCGCCTTTGGTTGCTTCAAACTGCTGGACTTCGATGGATTGGCCAACGAGCCGTTCAACTTTCATCGCTGCAGGATTACGCAAGCGAGACGCAATTGCTCTGGCAGTTGTGTACGCAGGGCAGACTAAACTGTCAATAGAAAATATTTTGGAGTAGTCCATAGCAGAGCGATTCAAAAATGCACTATGTGTCACCATAGCGAACGTTCGGTCTGCGCCTAAGTAAGAAGCAGTTGATGCGCAAAGTAAGTTGACTTCATCATTTTCAGTTGAAGCAATAACTACATCTGCACCTTCAACTCCAGCATTTTGAAGGGCGATTGCATCTGTTGGTTTGCCAAAGACCAATGCAACATCAAGCGTCTCTGAGAGCGCATCGAGAGCGACCTGGTTGTTGTCTACAACCGTGACATTTGCGCCTTCAAGCGCGAGGACGCTAGCGGCATGTGCGCCAATTTTTCCTGCTCCACAAACAATGATATTCATGGTCATTTCCTATCTATCGACAATCAAGTCGGGCGGGAATGATACTCTCCTGCTGCTTTAATCCAAAGTCTTTTTTACATCTTAATTCTAAGAAAGCCCATTGATGGGCAAAAAAGGGGTTTTTATTAAGGACCCTATTCAAAAACAAGAATGGAATTCGCAAAGAGTCAATTTCAGGCTATTTAATTTTTTTTGATTCCGTAGCGAATTGTTACTAAAAGGTGCTTGACGATAACCTACGATTTAACCATACTGATTAATGGTACTTCGAGGGAAGTGCCCACGATTGAGAGAAGTCGTGATTAGAGAAGTAGAAAATTGGAGAGTAAATGGCTTTAAAAACTTATTGCGAATTGATTGAGACACGCAATAAGTTTATTTTTTAAGGTCGAGTTCTCTAGGAGAGATGGCTTGAGATCGATATGTTGGAGGGAGGTCCAACCGTCGAGCTCATTAACGAGTTCAAAAGAACGGAAAGTGTAACTATCCATGACCACAACGACCAAAAAAGATTTGATTGATCGTATTGCAGACGAAACTAAGTACAAGCGAGGCGATGTACGTACTGTTGTCCAAGCCTTTTTAGATGGGGTCATTTCGGAACTTGGTAAAGGCCATCGATTAGAGTTTAGAGATTTTGGTGTGTTTGAACTGCGCGACCGCGCACCTCGCATGGCACAAAACCCTCGGACACTTGAGCGAGTACCAGTCCCAGCAAGGCGTACAGTCAAATTTAAAATTGGTCGATTGATGAAAGAGGCAGTCGAACAGAGTATTGCTCAGAATCAAGAAATGCCTGTGGTCGAAACCAAGACTCCCGAACTTGTCACAGCCGAGGTGTGATCTCGATACAAGCCTCGATACAAGGCGGGTAGGGGGAAACCGGTGGTGCATCGGGGGTAAGTTAGTGGATAGTTTGTCGTTTCTCAATCAGTAAACAAGTAATAGGTTAAGGTGCTGCTCAAGGATGGGCAAGAAAACAACCAACTCAACGACTGAAGCAAAAGTCAACACTCCCACTTCGCGAGGGGCATCCCGAACGCAGGGTAATCAACAATTAGGCAAATTGGTCGAGGGGCTCCCTCCGAATGCTCTAGAAGCTGAAGGCAGCCTGCTTGGATCTATTTTGATTGACCCCTCTGTCCTAAACGATGTTCAACTTATCATTCATGGCGCAGATGACTTCTTCAAGAAGGCAAATGGGCTCATCTTTGAAGCAATGGTTGAGCTGTATAACAAAAGTTCTACAGTCGATTTGGTCCAACTTCAGCAACTTGTCTCAGACCGAAACCTCCTAGAGGCAGTTGGGGGTGTCGACTACCTCCTTGAAGTCGCTCATGCCGTTCCGAGTGCAGCGAGTGCGTCTCATTACGCTCGCCTCGTCAAAGATAAATCAGTTGTCCGCCAGCTCATTGCTGCAGCAGGGAACATTCTTCAAGATGCATACACGAAGCCTGAAGACCCTCAAGAAATATTGAATGACGCTGAGAGCAGCATCTTTTCGATTGCGCAGCAATCCGAGCAAAGACATGCAGAAACACTTGAGCAGTTACTACGCGATGCAATCTTCCGTCTTGAAGCTGACGAAGGTCGCTCGATTACGGGCGTATCAACGGGATACCCAAGTCTCGATGAGATTACGAGTGGCTTACAGTGCGGTGAAATGATTATTGTTGCGGCAAGACCGTCGATGGGTAAAACAGCACTTGCGTTGAACATGGCTGAAAATATGGTCAGCCAAGGCACATCTGTTGCTGTATTTAGTCTTGAGATGAGCCGGGAACAGTTAACGCAGCGTTTACTCAGTTCTCGTTCAAGAGTCTCTGGTCACAAGATTAGACGAAACATGCTCAGCAATAGCGACATGGATGCAATCATTGGCGCTGCAGATGAACTTATGAAGGTCCCGCTTTACATTGACGATACGCCTGGCTTGTCAATCATGCAGTTGCGAGCAAAAGCAAGACGACTCAAACAAAAGCATGACATTGGCGTCATCTTTATTGACTACTTACAGTTGATGACTAGTGGTCGACGTGCAGAATCCCGCCAGCAAGAAGTGAGTGAAATTAGCCGCGGCGTCAAAGCCCTCGCTCGTGAACTCAATGTCCCAGTCGTCTGTCTCAGTCAGTTAAACCGTGCGGCGGAGCAGCGAGAAGGCCACAGGCCACGAATGAGTGACTTGAGGGAGTCTGGTTCAATTGAACAAGACGCAGACGTTGTAGCCATGCTTCACCGTGAAGCGTATTACCACCTCAATGATGAAACGTGGAAGGCTGAGAATCCGGAGAAGGAATCGCTTGCTGAACTCATCATTGCCAAACAGCGGAACGGACCAACTTCAACGGTCAAGCTCACCTGGGATAATGCATGTACACGATTTTACGATTGGACAAACAGTGAATCTCCTCAAGGCGCAAACTTTGCTGCAGTTGTGCCACCAAGTTCGCAAGACAACCCATTTAGCAGTGATGACGATTTCAGCGACCTCGTGCTTTAAAGGTTACGTAGATTTCCAGATAACAAGGGCGATTAGGAATGCTGA
>JAYZCQ010000040.1:0-11470 GCA_036338245.1 Planctomycetota bacterium | reverse complement strand
GTAGAATCTTGTCGAGCGCCGAACCGATTTTGCCTTCGGAAGCCTCAACTAAAGCGAATCGCAGGTCTTGCGATTCAAACTTAACGTCATTCATGTATTTTGATATTCGACCGTCTGGCGTGAGGAACATGATGCTTGACGTGTGTAGGAATTCTCCTGTTGGTTTGTCAAAGACGTAACCAAATCCAAGTGAATCCGCAAGTGTTGTGATGTTCTCTTGTTCTCCAGTCAAGAAGTGCCAACCCTTTTCGGCGCCCTCTCTACTGTAATGACCAAGGTAACCTTCCTTGTTTGTCATTGCAAGTTTTTCATCTTCATCTGGATTAATACTGACAGTCACGATTTCAAATTCGTTACCGATCGTCCACTCTAAATCTTGCATTCCGCCAACGAGTCCGTTGAGTGTTAAACTGCAGAGCATTGGACATCTGTAATAGTTCAAAGTGATGATGACTGGCTTTTCGCCATTGATGTATTTGCTTAATGTGACATCATGACCAAACTCATCAACAAACTGAAGGTCGAGTGGAACTTGGTCATTGAGGTGTTCAGTGATGCCAACGCCATCAAGTTCTTCGACTTTCTCATCAGAGAAAATTGGACCAGCCATAACACCACCCGCAAGCAAACAAACGCTTGCAATAGTTGGTAACCAATATTGTGCTGGGAATTTGTTCATCATTACTTCAGATTCCCCGAAACAATGTCCATCGCTTGGTCAATCGGAATAACCAATCTCTTATTGAGTGATTTTGTTTCTGGATCTTGTTCGCTAATCCAGTGTGAAGTTTCCATAAGCGCGTCTTGTTGACCTTGGCGGTAAATATCGCGTTCTTCATACCGAATGTCGATGTGTTTGATGTGCGCCTCTGTGTTTTGAGCGGAATAGTATATGCCAGCACCAATTGCTACCGTTGTAATAACGAGTAGCGAGCCACCAATACCACAAGCCCAAGTCGCTAAACCGTTTGGATCTTCTGTATCTTCATGGAGATGTGGTGATTCGTGACTCATTTCTATTCCTTATGCGTTCTCGAATTGAAGCGCTTCATCCAAACGTGGGTCTTCTGAAGCTACCAAGTTGCATGAACGCAAGTTGAAAATTGTTCCGCCAGTTAAACATGCCATCATGCCTACAAGGCATGTCACATTCACAATACTAAATCCAAAGCCAACTGAAACTTCGCCAGACGCAACTTGTTTGACGAGTTCGCTGTATGTCGTTGCTGCAGCAATCGCTGCTTCCGGAACGACAGGTAGCACAATCCAGCAAATGTCAACAAAGAACATCAACATGAGCCAGCATGCAATAAGTGGAAGAGTAAACCGCCATCTTTTTGTCCATCGTGTAATGAGAAGGACAAAAGGAACAACAAAGTGACCAAACAACAACAAGAGTGAAACTGGAGCCCAGCCACCGAGTTGCCTAGCTATGTACCAGCTTGTTTCAACTGGCAAGTTTGCATACCAGATGAGCATGTATTGAGAGAACCCGATGTATGCCCAGAACACAACACCTAATCCAAAGAGCCATTTGCCAAGGTCATGGTAATGCTCAACTGAAATTGCTTGTTTTAAGTGACCCGTTCGCTGCATGTAACGAGCGAGTAGGATTATTGCACAGAAGAAACCACACATTGTTGAAGCGAAGTAGTACACCGCGAACATTGTGCTGAACCACTTCGGTTGCAATGTCATCATCCAGTCAATCGCTGCATAACTTTGCGTCAAACCGTAAAAGATGATGCCAAGCGGTGCCCACTGTTGCATTTTATGCGTCCACTTCACGTCACCATCTTTGTCTTGATTGGTTGACCATTTAAAGTAGAGCGTTGCAAGCACAGCCCACACAAGCAAGTAGAACACTGCACGCGCAGACCAGAATGTCGGTGATAAGTACGTCGCCTTCTTGTGGAGAAGGTGGTCGTGCTCCATGAGGTATTCATCGCCCCATTGATACAAGAGTGAACCATCGCCCTTAAGCACCATCACGAGAATTGGGACAAAGAGAATCCACATCCACGAAAGATTTCGAGCAATGCCCTCTGCAAGCCTTCGCACAGTGACGCTCCAACCGGAACGCGTAATGTGTTGAAGCATGACGAAGAACATCGCGCCGAGTGCAATGCCTACACTCGCCATGAAACCAACAAGATACGCCTTCCAGAATGTTGTCCATCCAGTACTTGAACCAAGTGCGACGCTGAAACCTAAGAATGCCAAACCAACACCGATGAGGATTGGCCCCATCTTCGCAGTTGAACTTGAAAGTTGAATGCGGTCTTGGCTGAGGTCAATGCGATTCATTCATCACCTCCCTGCTTTTCCTTTTGAGGAAATGATGCCGAACCCTCAATTAGTTCAGGGTCAGCATCTTGGGAGAATTGCAACGCTTTCATGTATGCAACGATTGCCCACCTGTCATTTGTAGGGATTTGGGATGCATATGCCGCCATTGTTCTTACGCCATTTGTAATCGTGTTAAAGAGTTGTCCAACTGGCTGTTCCTTAATGAGTGCTTCGTGGAGGTTCTTTGGAGCAACCCATGAAGTCCCATTTGCGCCAGTCTCAACAAGCGTCATTGCTCGAACGTGAATAAGTCCGTCGCCATAACCAACTGCACCGTGACAAGGCGTGCAGTAAATATTAAATCTGTCTTGGCCTCGTTCGATGAATGCTTTGTCGATTGAGACTTTTGATGGGAATGTTGTTGCCCATTCATCATTTTCAATGCCCATAAAGAAATGCGTGTCGCCTGCCATGTCACCGCGAGCAACTGTTCCTTCAACCCTTGGTCTCATGATTCGACCATCAAGGAACCACTCACTGCCATCTTGAGCAACAGATTTGGGTTGATTGTCCATATTTTGAATAATGTGAATTCGTGGTTTTTCGTTGACTGAATGCCGCGCTCTGTAAATGACCGCTAGCGGTATTGTTGCTGCACAAGTAACGACCAAGAGAGCCCAGCGAATCCAGATTGGCACTTGCCAAAAGTCTTGAAGCATTGGCGTAAGCAGATCATCAATAATTTGTTTGATTAACTTAGCCATTATTTTTCAAGCTCGATAATAGAATCGGGGTTTAGTGATTGCAAAAATGCTTCGACATCATCGCGAGCGAACATAGGATCTTTCGATTCGATGACAAGGTAGAAACGGTCGTCTGTTGCACGTGCAAGTTTCGGATTTTTAAGTGTTGGATGATAGAGCATCGGTAACTTGTTTAACACAAACGTTCCGAACACTGCGGTGAGTGCTGAAAAGAGCACTGTCATTTCAAATGCAACTGGGACAAACGCTGCTGGTCCAAGGAGCGGTTTGCCAGAGACATCGTATTGATATCCAACGACAGGCACGAGTGCCCATAAGTCAATTTCAAGTGAGTTAGTGAATACTTGAAGAATGCAAGCAAGCGTCAGACCAGTAAGTCCGCCAAAGAAGACCATAACCGGAAGAATTGTCATCTTCACGCCCATCGCTCGGTCTAAGCCGTGCACAGGGAACGGAACAAGACAGTCAAACCATTTGTAACCGGCGGCATTTGTTTTTTCAGCCGCATGGAAAATGCTTGGGGTATCTGCAAACTCTGCAGCAAGACCGTATAAGTTTTCACGTGGGATGTCACTCATGTGATTCCTCCTCATCGTGATGGTGACCGTGTGGATCAGCTTCTGGCATCACTGCTTTCAGTTCCGCAATTGCGAGCACTGGCAAGTAGCGGATAAAGAGCAAGAAGAGGGTCATGAACAAGCCAAAACTGCCGAGGAACGTCAAAACGTCAACGTATGTTGGTTCATAGACGCCCCAGCTACTTGGCAAGAAGTCATTTGCTAGTGATGTCACAACAATCACAAATCGCTCGAACCACATGCCAACATTCACAAGAAGTGATGCGACAAACATTACTGCGATACTGTTCCGCGCTTTCTTAAACCAGAAAATTTGCGACGTGATAACGTTACAACTCACCATAATCCAGTACGCCCAACCATAAGGTCCAAACGCACGGTTAATGAATGTAAATGATTCGTAAATCTCACCGCTGTACCAAGCGATGAAAAATTCCATCGAGTATGCATAACCGACCATAGAACCTGTGAGCAAAATAATCTTGCACATGTTCTCAAGATGGCGCATTGTGATGAAGTCTTTTAAGCCCCACAACTCACGAGCAGGAATTGCCAAGGTCATCACCATTGCAAACCCTGAGAAAATCGCACCCGCAACAAAGTAAGGTGGGAAGATTGTTGTGTGCCAGCCAGGCAATTGTGACACAGCAAAGTCAAACGAAACCACACTGTGCACTGAAAGCACGAGTGGTGTCGCAAGCGCGGCAAGTAGAAGGTAAGCACGCTCATAGCGGTGCCAGTGCCTCATGCTGCCTCTCCAACCTAGAGAGAAAATTCCGTATGCAAGTTGCTTGATTGGATGTGTCACTCTGTCTCGCATTGTTGCAAGGTCTGGAATCATTCCCAAGTACCAGAACAAGAGTGAAACAGTGAAGTAAGTACCGACAGCAAAAACGTCCCACAAAAGTGGACTTCTAAACTGTGGCCACATGTCCATTTGGTTTGGAATTGGAAAGAGCCAATATGCTAGCCATGTTCGTCCAATGTGAATTCCAGGGAATGTACCTGCGCAGATGACCGCAAATATTGTCATCGCTTCTGCAAATCTGTTTATTGCTGTTCGCCACTTCTGTCTAAAGAGGAAGAGAATCGCAGAAATCAATGTGCCCGCATGACCGATGCCAACCCAGAACACGAAGTTTACAATTGGGTAACCCCACGCTACTGGGTTGTTGTTACCCCAAACACCAACTCCTGTGAATACGAGGTAG
Organism: Planctomycetota bacterium; assembly: GCA_036338245.1. Lineage (GTDB taxonomy): Bacteria > Planctomycetota > Phycisphaerae > Phycisphaerales > SM1A02. The sequence goes on along the minus strand of JAYZCQ010000040.1, from coordinate 6,628 downwards.
CCAATCATCACGCCAAGCATTGACATCATGCCAAATGAAATCGCAAGTGAGATGTACCACGATTTTGGCGGCTTTGAGGACTCGTTTCCTTTCAAGATGTCACGCGTCACTGAACCAAAGTCGTCATGATTAAGAACGAGTGACGGGCGATGCGTAGGATCTTCGTGAGTGTTATCTACACCATGTACAGGAACCGTAGACATTAGTGATGTCCTCCTGATGACGGTGCCGGTTCATGCACAGGGTTTTTAATACCTGCGAGATATTTGGAACGCGACTTGATGTTGAGTTCTTCTAACATTGTGTAAGAACGAGGCGATTCGTGAAGTTTGGAGACTTTACTATCCTTATCAAGCAAATCACCGAACACGATGCAATCGGCTGGGCAGCATTGTGCACATGCAGGCACAATAGCGCCATCTTCAATTTTGACTCTTGGGTCATTTGCTTTCTCAGCATCAGAGAGTTTCACCCAAGCGTTCTTCGTCGCAATCTTAACACGCTGAATTCGCTGCGTGCAGAATGTGCATTTCTCCATCACGCCACGCATTCGTACCGTGACATCTGGGTTGAACTGCATTGCGCGGAGTGTTTTACCACCTGATTGTGTTTTAACGTAGTAGTCAGGTTGAACTTGAAGTAAACCTGTTGAACGAAGTGGATCTCTTCTGAAGTAGTCGAAGTAATTAAAACGACGTACTTTGAAGGGACAGTTGTTTGAGCAATATCGAGTGCCAATACAACGGTTGTACACCATGACATTCAAGCCGTCTTTGTCGTGAACAGTTGCTGCTACTGGGCAAACTTCTTCGCATGGCGCGTTTTCACAATGGTGACAAGTCACTGGCTGAATCGCAACACTATCAAGTTTATTTCCGTCGTAATGGCCATGACCATCGTCTTTAAATGCGAAGTAACGATCGATGCGTAGCCAATGCATCTCTCTGCCCATTAAGACTTGATCTTTGCCGACAATTGGAATGTTGTTTTCTGCGTGACAAGCTGAGACGCATGCGTTACAACCTGTGCATGTTGAGAGGTCAATTGACATGCCCCACTTGTACTGAGCGCCTTCAAACTGCTCTTCATCATAGATAGAGAGCGAATGCAGTGAGTGACCCATGTGCTGAGCAAACGCAGGGTCGTGTTCAAACTGACCAACTGTGCCTTCTCGATAAAGGAGGGGCAATCGTTCTTGTGTGCCTTTGCCGGGAGTTGAATTCACATCGAAGTGCATTTGTGTTGTAGCAAGTGGGTACGTGTTCCCTGTTGTTGCAACAGTCGCTGGGGCAGCCCATGTGTTTACTGATGCCCGAAGCGGATAAACATTAACGCCTGCTCCAGTACATACACGACCACCAAACTCCCGACCATAACCGATTGAAAGAATGATTGTGTCATCTGCGGTACCGGGCACGGGTAGCGCTGCAATATTAATTTCTACACCGTTTACCGCGACCTTAAGTACGTCACCTTGTTCAACGCCAAGCGCTGCAGCTGTTTTTGGTGAGATGAGGGCCGCGTTATCCCACGTCAACTTTGTAATCGAGTCCGGAAGTTCTTGCATCCAGCCATTGTTCGCGTAACGACCATCCCAAACACTTCCTGACGGCACAAAGCAAACTTCAGTTGCTGATGTTTCAGTCGCAGTGTGTGCAAAGGGGTTTCTGTTCACTGGCGGGGTTTCAAGTTGCCCTGAACCAGACGAGACGCCGTCATGAACAGCCTTTCGCCAAGCAGGTGTGCGATGATCTGCAATTGGGTTGAATGTTGCTCTAACAAGTGTTTGACTATCTACTGCTGTCTCGCCTGCGAGTATCGCGAGGAATTCAGCATCTGATACGCCACCAAAGAGTGGCTCAATCAATGGTTGTCCAATACAAAGTGTACCGTCAACTGATTGACCGTCGTTCCACGTCTCTAGCCAGTGAGCTTGGTTTACGTGCCACTTACACTTTGTTGATGTTTCATTTTCGTAATACGAAAGGTGTGCTGACATTGGCAGCGACTGAATGCGTTCTGCAAAATTCAAAGCACTAGGTGCGCTGAATGCTGGATTACCGCCAACAATGATTATGCCTTGAATTGAACCAGCGTCCATTGCACCTGCGAGTTCTTCAATTGTTGCGTCTGATGAATTGTCGAGCATTCGGTATGAAACAGTGTGCCCAACAGCACCAATTGCTTCATTGATTCTTGCAGCAAGGTAATGCACGATTGGCGATTGACTTGCGCCAGCAACAATAAGACCGTGTCCTTGGTGTACATGATCTAGCGATTCGATGACGAGTTCTAACCATGCTTGTTCATCAGATGAGAGCTTGATGTCGCCATGATTGACGCCTGCATATTTTGCGGCCATTGCTTGAGCAAGCACTTCAATGCGAGACGGTTTTACTGCAACTCGCTCGTCAGCTTTTGAACCTGTTAAAGTCAGTGATGGTTCAGCAACAAGCAGGCGGTTCATTGAATGACTATCTGGTTTTCTGCCCTTCGCCCAGCCTCTAGTGTCAGGAACTTGTGTCGGGCTGACACCAAGGAAATCTGAGTCGAGTGACACGATGACTTCAGCGTGACCAAAATCTGGAATTGCACGCCAGTTACCACCAAACGCGTGAGCAAGCGCTGCTCTTTCATTTGCATTGTCCAGCGGGGCGTATTCAACCCAAAGTAACTCAGGATATTTTTTCTTGAGTGCTCGCTTCATTCGCTGAACAGTAGGTGAACTTGATGGTTCAACGAGGCATGCGAGCCCTTTGCCTTTTTCTGGAAGATAGACATCTGCCCATTCTGCAAATGCATGAATGGATGAATCTTCGCCTTTGTACTTCACACTGCGTGAGCGATCTGGGTCGTACAAGTCAAGAATAGATGCTTGCGTAAAACCGTCAGTTGCACCAAGTGAGTCAGGGTGTTCTGGGTTGCCTTCAATCTTCGTTGGACGGCCGTCATTACTTGTAACCAGCACCCCTTGTGAAATTCCGCCAAAATCAAAACAACTTGCAAAGTGCTCTGGAATGCCCGGCATTGTTCCTTCTGGGCGGTGTGCATATGGCACGATGTGCTCTTCGGGCCATCTACGGCAACCGGACAAGCCTAAGCCTGCGAGTGCCATTGAAGCACCCATTATTTTTAAGAAGTGACGCCTATCCTGACCTGTTGCGAGCAAGTCTTGCGCGCCCTCTGGAAATTCATCATTTAATTTTGCTTGAATTGCATCACTCTTGACTACTTCGTCAAGACTGCGCCACCACATTTTCCCGTTTGATTGCGGTTCATTTAACGATGACATGTTGAGCAATCCTGTGATGGGTTCAAGTGATTCACGTCAAGCCAATGCGCACCTTCAGTTTCGCGTTCTTCATCACCCATATCAATACCCCATTCAAGTTGAGTGATAAGTTTTGGATCTCGGACGTGAGGTTCTGGATTTCGGTGACAACTCAAGCACCAACCCATGCTCAATGTCTCGTGCTGATAGACAACTTCCATTGTGTCAACACGACCATGGCATTCAACACAACTCACACCTCTGTTGACGTGCGCGCTGTGATTAAAATATGCATATTGCGGAAGGTCATGAACGCGGACCCATTCGATTGGCATCCCTGTTTCATAACTTTCAAAAAGCGGTTCTAATTTTTCACTTTGTGGATGAATCTGCGCGTGACAGTTCATGCACGTTTCAGTTGGTGGAATTGCAGCGTGTTGCGTGTACTCAACTGTGTTGTGACAGTAACGACAATCAATGCCAAGTTCACCTGCATGCAACTTGTGACTAAAAGGAATTGGTTGTTCTGGCATGTGACCAACATCAAGCGTGTCAGGACTAAACCCATACGCCACAACAATGGCAACATACAAAGGCGCAGTTGCTCCGACAATTGCCATCGCTGGCAGTGCCAAATTTGTCCATTGCGGGAATGTAAATCTCTCTTGAGACATGTCCGTTTACGCGCTTACTCTCGTCTGTCTAACTACTAAAAAATTGCGGGATTCGCAGGTGAAAACTGCACATGATACCCCTCTGAGTCGTGGTGACAAGTGATATTCATTCTCAATAAGAAAAGTTCAGAAGTTCTGAGATTCAGGGTCTTGGCAGCCCAAAAAACCGTCGAGCATTCTCATCCATCACCTGCCCAAAAGAGGTTTCGCTAAGCCCTCTAGATTTGGCAATACAGGCAGCCGTATCAATCACAAATTTGGGCTCATTTGGCCAGATTTTGCGGTTTGGTTCCGGTGTAAGATATGGTGCATCAGTTTCGACCATCATCCTATCAATTGGCACAAACTGTGCTATATCAAGCACTTCTGACGCATTCTTGTAAGTCACAACCCCTGTAAAACTTAGCATCGCCCCAAAATCGAGCACTTTCTTTGCTTCATCCATACTCTCCGTAAAGCAGTGGAACACAAATCGATTGCCCGCGATGCCTGAATTCTCAAAAATTGGCAATAGGTCCCCGACCGCTTTGCGGCAGTGGACAATAATGGGTCGAAAGTCGCCATCTTGAGCGGTAACAAAGCCCAATTGTTCATCCAGCAGTCTCAATTGGATCTCAAAATCAGTATCTTCATAATGTTTGTCGAGTCCAAGTTCGCCAAACGCCAAGCATTTTTCGTCTCTGATGACAGTTGCGAGAGAATCCCAGCCCCACTCGCCATCAGCATAAAGTGGATGAATCCCAGCGGAGAAAAACACCTCCTCAAAATGAGTCGCACACTCACGTGCGTGGATGGCATCTTCCACATTTAGCGCGACTGTAATCATCTGAGAAACACCGTTCTCTACCGCCCGCTGAATTACCGATTCAACATCTTGACACAATTGCTTACTCGTGAGATGACAGTGTGTATCAATCATAACCTACTCGTTAAAAAAACCTAGGTTTTTCCCGGCTTTTTGATTGCTCTAGCTGAATCGTAATAGGTTCAAACTCTTCATACTGAATCGTCAGTTCTTCACCTTCTTCAAGTGTTCCATCAAGCAAGCACTCAAACGCAAGTGTCCACTCGTTTGGTTTACCCTGCCCAAAGTCACCTGCCTTGGCGTGTCGCCAAGACTCTAGATTGACTGTGACATTCTCGGGAGCAGTCATTTTGGGTATCGATGGTGTTCCCTTATCAAACTTTTCGAGTTTTAAAAGTCCCCTTGCCCCAATTGGATCACCCTCAACAATCTTGATGTTGTGCGGCTTGCAGCTCAGCGGCTGAGAGAGCCTACCAGCGCCTTCCACTCGCAAAACAAGGTTCTCCCCATTATCAAACTCAAGGCGAATCTTTGAACGTCTAACTTCTGAACGCTTAAGTGTGAGATGCACAGGAACTTCAAGCAACTCGCCGGCTTGAACGATGTGCTTTGGCCAATCCGTAGTTGTGCAACCACATGTCGGAACAGCATTTACAAGTTTTACAGCACCGCCTGTCTCATTGGTAAGTGAAAAGATATATTCAACAGTAGATTGGGGCAATTCAACCTCTACAACGCCAAAATCATGTTCAAGCGTTCCAGAAAACGGTTTGCTGAAAAGCAATGGAATAACGACTAAGAAGACGAAAACCCCAAGTCCAATGAGTAACAACGCGATTGAGACGCCATGAATGAATCGTTTCTTTTCTTGCATCGTTTTCACATCGTAACTCAAACGGTTGAAACTCGTTTGTTTTGCATCTAAACAAGAAAACTTCTGTGTACAATCAGCCTATGACATTAACATGCAAAACTGCTGGCGAATCACACGGACCGTGCGGTCTTGCCATCATCGAGGGACTTCCCGCAGGTCTTACCCTCGATGTTGAATTCATCAATCATGAACTGCAACGAAGACAGGGTGGTTACGGTAGAGGAGGCAGACAAGCCATTGAAACCGACCGCGCTGAGTTTTTAACCGGCGTAAGAGGCGGAACAACAACTGGCGCTCCCCTTACTGTCCAAGTTATCAACAAGGACAGTCGCCTCGATGACGCTGACAAAACACCTCCGGTTCATAGACCAAGACCTGGTCATGCAGACCTCGCTGGCGCAGTGAAATGGCAAACAAACGATTGCAGAAACACATTGGAGCGAGCGAGTGCGAGAGAAACTGCCGCCCGAACTGCAGCTGGTGCAATTTCGAGATGCCTCCTTCGGGCGTTTGACATTCGCGTCTTTGGCTATGTAAAAGGCATGCTTGACGTCGTTGCTCCAACCGAACCAACGCGTGAAGCACTTGATGAACTAATTGAGCTAAGAGAAGACTCTGCTGTGTACTGCCCAGATGATGCCACTTGCAAAGCAATCATCGCCCACATCAAGCAAGCAAAGATTGACAAGGACACTGTTGGCGGATTGTGCGAGACTGTTGTTTTTGGTTGTCCACCAGGTTTAGGTTCGTGTGTTTCTTGGCAAGAGAAACTCGACGCGAAACTTGCGTACGCAGTCATGGGGATTCAAGCATTCAAAGCAGTTGAAATTGGCCTTGGCAGTGAATGTGGAAAACGTACTGGGTCTAATGTTCATGATCCAATTCAATACAGCGCTTCGCAAGCGAACCAATCTCACTTCGGATTCACTAGACCACGCAACAATGCTGGGGGCATTGAAGGCGGCATGACCAATGGAATGCCCGTTGTAGTCAAAGGCACAATG
>JAYZCQ010000039.1:0-9544 GCA_036338245.1 Planctomycetota bacterium | reverse complement strand
AATCTAAACTCGCTGGAGAAGCGGTGCTTCAAGAATGGGTGAAGAGTGGGGGTGATCGACGAGCGTTGGTTATCCGTCCAACAGTAACGTTTGGTGCGAACAACTTTGCCAACATGTATTCTCTTCTCAGGCAAGTCAGTGGCGGAAAGTTTTTCTTTGCGAAAGGGTCATCAAACATTAAAAGTTTGTCTTACATCGAGAATATTGTTGCAGCGACAATGTATTTGCTCGACACGAAAAAATACGACGCGTTCGATGTTTTCAACTACATTGACAAGCCAGACTTAACAAGTATTGAAATTGCTGAAGCGTGTTATCAGTCATTAAACAAACCACTACCAAAGTTTCGGCTTCCGCTTTGGCTGTTGCTACTTGGCGCAAAGCCATTCGATGTCATCATTGCGCTGACTAAGAAAAATTTGCCTGTTTCATCCGCGAGAGTGAAGAAGTTGTTTGTGGATCAAACAAAGTTTGAAGCAGATAAGATTCTCGCTGCTGGATACGAACCAGAAGTGTCACTTAAAGAAGCAATCCAACGAACCGCAGATTGGTATGTTGAGCGAGGTCAGCATGAATCTGCAACCTGGCATCAGCCGCCGAAAGAGGTTGTTCGTTCTTAAGCTGAAACCTTAAACTTTTTCAGCTAAGACTTGGTCTTTTAAATCAGCAACTGTCGTCCAGTTGAAATCACTTAAAAGTCGTCCCCATCGCTCATCACATTTGTCAATGTTGAGGTAATGCCTAAGGGTGTATTGCTTGCTCATGCCTTGGACTCGTGGTTGTCCAGCATCAATCTCCCATGGGTGAATGTAAAAGACGTATGGCTGTTTCTTTTTGAGGATTTTGTTTACGCCGGCTTTAAACAATGCATAGGGGAACAACCTGAAGTAGCCACCGCCTGCCCATGGAATGCCTTTACCCAAAACGTGAAGACATGACACGCATACTTCATGAAAGCCTTCGCGAATCTCTTGCACAACTTCATTAGGTTGTATGCCAGAAAGTCTTCCATACCTGTCATGAGCAATGGTTGGGAACGATGAAGAATCATAGGTATACCCTTCTTCTTGAAGAATATCGACAGCTTCATCTGTAATTGAGAAGCAAGGCGCTCTGTACCCAACAACTTGATGACCTGTTAAATCTTCAAGCAGTGACTTTGTGTCACGAATATCCTTGCGAAACCGGTCTGTTGAAATGTCATAAATGAGTTCGTGGTTGTACCCGTGGCTTGCAATCTCATGACCCGCGTTAGCAATGTCTTTGACAATGTCAGGATGTCTCTCAGCAATCCAGCCAAGAATAAAACATGTGGACTTCACATTATGCGTGTCCATGAGTTCTAGCATGCGTGACACGTTTCCTTCAACACGTCTTTCATTTGTATCCCAAAGAGATGGATCGATGCCAAGATTTTGCACTTGGAACCAATCTTCAACATCTATTGACATTGCTGCAGGTGTAGTGTTATTCGTCGGCATCAGAGCATCTTATGTCCAACACGGCGAAGCGCTTTGACATCCTTTGGAGTAGGGAATGAAAAGTATTGAGCTTCTGACATGTCTAGACTTTGTTTTGATGCAAAGGTCTTGTCAAACTCTGCAAGCACTTCAATCATGAGTCTTGCGCCTTCTTGTTTAGTGCCAACAATGACGCGGTCGAGCGTATCTTTTTCATGTAATGGAAACGCCTTTGTTGAAATGATGCCACCGGCATCTAACTTTTCAGCCATTTCATGAATCGTAATCGTTGCGTACTCTTCTTGATGCAAGAGTTGCCAAAAGTTCGGCATCATGCCACGGTAGATCGGAAGTCTTCCACTGTGAATATTGATGCACGCTTTTGAAGGCGTGTTCAAGATTTCTTTTTTGAATACTTCAGGTGCTGCAACTGATGCAATGACTTCTGGGTTGAGTTTTTTAATCTCTTTGATGTAACTCGCGTCGTTCACTGAAGGCGTGTCGATGACTTTGATGCCAACTTCTTCAGCAATTGTCTTAATTGAATGGCCTGTTAGTTTGGTCCGGACGAAACGAAAACCGAGTCTGACGAAATCGACGGGGCCATAAAACTTCAGCATTCGCCAAGCAGTTTTCCAAATTGGCTCGTGGAACGCATCCACAACAGTGATTCCGATAACATCAATATCCGTTCGTGGATATTCCTTAAAAAAGACGTCAAAGAACTGAATGACGTATAGAGGGTCATCTTCAGTGACGAATAAAACCTTCGTTGTTGTATTGCTAGTCTCTTTTTCTGAACTCATAGGGTGTTTTTTCTGTATAGAAGACAATCATCGACAGATAGAGAGGTAAACATCATACGATTGTCGATTTGATTGTGTTTCGTCAATCGTATGAATAATCCGATAGTAAGCCATAACAATGGACTCAAGAGAGAACAATTCAACCGACTTAAATGCTCAACAGGTCAACGAGATGGGAAATGCATCTCCGATACGTCGTACAGAGTGGTCGAAGGTAGATCTAATCATTAGAATTTTGTGGGGGACAATAGGTCGATTTTTATGGCTATTCGTTCCTTGTCTAAGAGTTCCAGTATTAAGGGGCTTTGGCGGCAAAGTCGGCAAGGGGTGCACTATTGCACGTAGTGTAGAAATCGTTATTCCTTGGAATATTACGATGGGAGACTACTGCCAGATACGAGAGCATGCAATCTTGTATTCACTAGGCAAGATTACACTAGGCGATCATGTATGCATTGATGCTAGAGCACATATATGTGCTGGCTCGCATGACATGAGAGACTCATCTTTTTCCCTAACACGACCTCCAATCTCAATTGGCAGCAATTCTTTAATAGGGGTAGATGCCTTTATTGGCCCGAATGTAGAGTTAGGGGCAAATGTATGTGTTCACCCAAGAGCAAGCGTGTATAAGAGTTTTGGAGATGATGTAGAACTTCAAGGAAATCCAGCGAGGTCAATTCAGTGAAGAGCATAAAATCATTTTGCTGGAACCTGATTGGGAAACACCTTTTCTCACTATCCCCACACAACGGCTATCCATACCGTGCTTTCATACTTAAGTGTTTTGGATTGAAAGCAGGGAAACGCATTCGCATTCGTAGAGATGTTCAGTTTGATAAACCATGGAATGTCACTCTTGGCGACCTTGTCATGATTGGTGATGCAGCAATCATCAATGCAACGGCGCCAATTCAAATTGGGAAGCGATGTGTCGTCAGCCAATACTCTATGCTTGTGACAAAGAAAGGCGACTGCAAAACAAAAGGCGAAACAAACGAAGTCAGTTCAATCATCATTGAAGATGACTGTTGGATTGCAGCAGACACGCTTGTGTTACCTGGGTCACACATAGAAAAGGGCGTTGTTGTTGGTGCCCGCTCAATGGTTGAAGGGAGACTCCCAAGTTGGAGCATCTGCACTGGTGAACCAGCACAAAGACGAACTCAAAGAGTGTTGTACGGAACATCATGATGTCAAACATTGAAGTCATCATCCCGGTCAAAAACGAAGCGAAGAATTTACCTTTCGCCCTCACTAGCGTTATGGAGTGGGCCGACAAGGTTTGGGTAGTGGATTCGGAATCGACAGACGATACTCGAGACATCGCAGAAAAAGCGGGTGCTGAAGTTGTGGTTCAACAATGGCTTGGATATGCAAAACAGAAAAACTGGGCGATTCAAAATCTAGATATCAAAGCAGATTGGGTATTCATTCTCGACGCTGATGAAGCCATTCTTCCAGAGCTCAGAGACGAACTTCTAGCGATTACTTCTCAACCAACTGAAACAGTTAAGGAAGCGGCATTTAACATCAATCGCTACTTTATCTTTCTAGGCAAACGCATCCGTCATTGTGGGTACTATCCAAGTTGGAATGTTCGATTCTTTAAACGTGGCAAGGCGCTATACGAAGAGCGAGAAGTGCACGAACATATGGTGGTTGATGGAATAACGGGCGCACTAAAAGGTCATATGGAACATTACGACCGTCGCGGTTTAGAAGTATACATGGCAAAACACAATCACTACTCAACGCTTGAAGCAAAAGAGATATTGACGCAGTTACAGAAAAAAGATGAAACCATTGATGCATCACTTTTTGGAACAGCACAACAGCGTAGACGGTGGATTAAGCAGCACATATATCCAAAACTTCCAGCAAAATGGTTGTGCCGTTTTTTCTGGATGTACGTTCTTCGTTTCGGATTCCTAGACGGGCTCGCTGGATTACGTTTCTGTATGTTCATTTCGAGTTATGAATTGTTAATCTCACTTAAAATGGTTGAACTTAAACAAGAGAGGGCAACGCATGGCAGTTAAGGATAGACATGTAAGTGCATACTCTTTGTCTGAAAAGGTTAAACGGATGATGTGGGCGTGCGTTCAAGGCACGCTGTTTCGTTACTCTTTTCACACTTGGAATGGGTTTCGCATTTCGCTGCTAAATATGTTTGGCGCAAAGGTTCATCGTTCATGCATCATCAGACGCACAGTACGTGTTGAGTGCCCATGGAATTTAACAATGGGAAAAAACGCGTGCCTTGGCGACTCAGTGGTTGCATATTGCCTCGGAGAACTGACAATTGGCGACCGTGTTTCAGTTTCTCAAGGGGCCCACTTGTGTGCGGGGACGCATGATTACACGTGCGAAACAATGCCGCTTCTCAGGCTTCCGATTTCGATTGAGAATGATGCATGGATTGCAGCAGATGCATTCATTGGTCCCGGCGTTACTATTGGGGAAGGCGCTATTCTTGGTGCTCGAGGAGTAGCAACCAAAGACCTTGATGCAATGAAGATTTACGCAGGCAATCCAGCCAAATCCATCAAGGCTAGGCCGCCAATCAACGCAAAAAACGATTGATTATTCACAATCTTTTTGATGCCATGCTTTCAAACTTTGCGTATCCTTTATGTATGCAAAAAAGAAATGTCACAAAGCCACTAGGCACGCAGCTTTGCAAAAAGCCTCTAAGCGGTTTTACCATTATTGAATTACTTGTCGTTATTGCCATTATTGTTCTGCTTGTCTCAATATTGATTCCAGCAATGGGTAAAGCGATTCGAACTGCTCGTTCGACCGAAGATAAAACGCAAGCAAAAGGCATCTACACTGCAATGGTGCTGTACGCATCATCTAACAATGAAAAGTTGCCCCGACCTAGTTTTATCAAAGACAATTTTGACCCAGACATCACAGAAGATACGACAGGCAACTTAATGTCTGTCATGATTGGTAGAGATTACTTTACCCCTGATTATTGTATTAGCCCTGTTGAGACCAACCCAAACATCATGGACATCGATGAGTTTAGTGTTGTGTACGACTACGGTTCAATCGATGGCGAAGAAGTTTTCTGGGACCCGCTCTTTAATGGTGATGTTGAAGGTGCGACTGCTACGAACCCCGCACACAACTCCTACGCGCATCAAGCGCTCGTTGGTCATAGGGCAAAAACCAAATGGAACAGTAATGCTGGAAGTTCAGATTTGATGATTTCAAACCGTGGACCACGCGAAGGCGCGTTTGGCGAAGAAACTGATAGCCAAAGTTTCACTCTTCAGTTCCATGGCAGCCTTTCGTCTTGGAGCGGCACGATTGTGTCAGGTGATGGTTCATCACGAATAGCACACAGCACGTTCCCTGAGGGCGTTGCTTACCAACCACTCAATGGAATGCCACTTGGTCCAGACAATATCTTTGATTGTGAATGGAATGATGTTTCAATATCAGGCGCGCCAGATGGCATGCCAGGCGGTGACAACTGGATGGTTATTTGCACTGAGTTGATTGATGAGAACAACATGACTGCTGCGTGGGATTAATCATCGCTCGGAGTGCGTCTGCACTTTCAGTCACACATTTAAAACCAAGTGCTTTTTGAATTGCATCTATAGATGCGAGTGAGTGCATCACATCACCTTGTCGTGTGGGTTGATACGCAGGCGATACATCATCGCCAAAGATTACGGTAGCAAGTTCATTAATCGACATCGCTTGCCCAGTACCAACATTTAAACACTTGCCATGAAACGGGGCCGTTTCAGCACCCGCAAGCAAACATGCATGCACAATGTTAGAAACGTGAATGAAATCTCTTGACTGAGAACCATCTCCGTAAATAACTGGTTGATTTCCACTTGCTTTTGCTTCAAGAAATGCAGAAACGACAGCGGCATAATCAGAGTTAGCATATTGTCCCTCGCCGAAGACGTTAAAGAATCTAAGTGACACCCCATCAAGATTGTCAGGTAACTCTTTTATAAGAGACTCTCCCGCAACTTTGCTCGTTGCATAGGGTGAAGCGGGTTTTAACTCGTCATTTTCACGGCTTGGCACACTTGGCAGAGTGCCATAACACGCAGCCGATGAAGCGAAGACAATCCGATTGCAGCGTGCCTTTGAGGCATGCCGAACAACTGAAGCAGTACCATCGATATTTGTTCTATTGCACTCATCGGGCCTAGAAACGCTGTTGGATACAGAAACAAATGCCGCTAAGTGAAACACGGTTGTGCAGCCATCGACGGCTTTTGACATGGCAACATCATCAAGGATGTCTCCTTCAATGAACTCAACATCAAATCCATTGAGCCGCTCCAATTTGCCACTACTTAAGTCATCAATGACTTTGACGGTGCAGCCACTTGAGGCGAGTTGCTTTGTCAGATGCGAACCAATAAAACCCGCGCCGCCTGTGACAAGCACGGGCTGCTTTGCAAAAAAATCGTTAGCAATCTGCGAAAACTGCATGGGTTCAAAGTATCGTATCACTAAACATGCAACTATCACTATATAACTCGCTCACTCGGAAGACAGAACCATTCAAAGCAATCAATGAATCCGGCAGAACGGTTACGTTTTATGCGTGTGGACCCACAGTCTATGACTATGCACACATTGGCAACTTTCGCGCCTTTTTAAATGCGGATGTCCTGAGAAGGACACTTGAATCAATCGGCTACACCGTGAATCAAGTGATGAACATTACTGATGTGGGGCACATGACAGAGGACAATCTCGCAGATGGAGGCGGCGAAGACAAGATGCAAGTTGCTGCAACTCGGCTGATTGAGGCAAAAAAAGCGGGCACATTGCCGGGGGGTTCTTCCATTGACCCCAACGACCCATATGCCGTTGCATCATTTTACGCGGATGCATTTATCGAAGATGCAGAGATGCTTGGAATGCGAGTTATTGAAGATGCCAAACAGTCCTCCGATTGCATACCAAGACCGACTGAGTATGTTGAGCAGATGATTAAACTTGTACAATCGCTCATTGACAATGAACATGCTTATGTCGCTTCAGACGGCGTGGTGTATTTCGATGTGATGTCATTTCCTGAATATGGAAAACTTTCGGGCAACACGCTTGACTCTATTAGAAGCGGTGAAGGTGGTCGTGTTGATATGGAAACGCAATCGATTAAAAGACATCCGGCAGACTTTATGTTGTGGAAACCAGACGCAAAACATCTGATGCGGTGGGAAAGTCCCTGGGGCGAAGGGTATCCAGGTTGGCATCTTGAATGTTCAGCGATGGCGTGCTCGCTTCTAGGAAATGTTATCGATATACATTCGGGCGGTGAAGACAATATCTTCCCGCACCATGAATGTGAGATTGCACAATCATGTTGCGCAACGGGTGAGACATCGTTTGCACATTATTGGTTCCACACTCGTTTTCTTCTCGTAGATGGCGGGAAGATGAGCAAAAGCAAAGGAAACTTTTTCACCCTTCGTGCGCTCCTTGAAAAGGGTGCAACACCTGCAGCTGTCCGATGAGAACTTATCAAAACACATTACAGGTCAAACGCAAACTTCACGCTTCAAGGTTTGAAAGATGCGCAGCGACAGATTGAAAGATGGCAACGACTCAAGGCGTGGCTTGAAAAATACGCATCGCACCCAATTGATCAACACGGACCAATTGCACAAGCTAAAGATAAATTTGTTGCTGCAATGTGTGACGATTTAAATGTTGCTGGAGCGATTGGCGTACTCAGTGAAGCCGTTTCTGCTTACGCTGTTGATCAAGAACCAACAAACACAGGCGAAGGCGGTCGCCTTCAAGATGAACTTGATGCGTTACACGCAATGGACGAAGTGCTTGGAGTACTCTCGTTGAAACACGAAGCTTCTACAACAGAGCTTGTTGTTGAAACAATCGAAGCCATGCTCGATGAGCGAATCGCTGCTCGCGAAAACAAAGATTGGTCGCGTGCAGATGACATTAGAGATGAGTTACTTACGATGGGCATCGAAATTAAAGATGATCCTGAAGGCACCTCTTGGACAAGAGTGGTCAAGTGATGTCATCCATTATTCCTATCATCGGAATTACGGGGGGTATTGGTTCTGGCAAGAGTTTTGTTGCAAAATTGTTCACTATGTTTGATTGCGTTGTTGCAAATGCAGATGACAACGCTAAAACCGTTTTAAACAAACCTGAAATACAAGCAGTTTTATCTGAATGGTGGGGCAGTGAAGTAATCTCAGAAGATGGTCAAACAAATCGTTCTTTTATTGCATCAATCGTTTTTAGCGACGAAGAGGCGCGAAAAAAACTTGAATCACTCATTCATCCTGTTGTAAGACAGATGCAAAATGAACAGTTTGCTCAAGCTCCGCAAAGCACTAAGGCGCTCATCATCGATGCTCCATTACTCCTTGAAACAGACTTGCATACCCTTTGTCGCGTGGTTGTATTCGTGCAAGCAAGCGACGAAATTAGGCTTAGGCGAGTCAAAGAAACGCGTGGATGGGATGAAAATGAGCTTCACAGGCGTGAAGAAGCACAGTTGCCACTTGACAAAAAGGCTGATTCAGCAGATTATGTCATCATCAACGAGAGCGATCAGTCGTCAGTGATGACGCAAATTCAACAGATTCTCGGCGATATCAAACGGACCACAAGTTAAGAAGTCCTAAGAGAAAACCCCCTTATATTGAATTCATACATATGCCACAAGGCGCCCCCGTTCATGCCAACAGTTGGTATTTCGGATTAAGCGGAATGAGGAGAACCATAGGAAATGGCAAAGAAAAGAAGACGTCGTAAAAAATCGAGCAGTGGTGATGGTATTACATCAATGTCATTGAAGCCAGGTGAAGTGCCTACCGACGAGGAACTCGAATCGGAGGCGGCCTCGCTGGATTCAAAGTTAACAGCTGCAGCTCAGAAGAAATACGACAAAGCTAAGAAGGAAGGGTATGACCTCGCAGCGCTTCAGCACATGAAGGGCAAAGAACTTGGCGAAATTGCCAAGAAGGAGAAAGTTGAGAACTGGTCAGAAATGCCTCGCCAGAAACTTGTCTTTGAAATTCTAAAAGCACAAGCAACTAGACAAGGACTCATGATTGGCGAAGGAACGCTTGAAATCATGAGTGATGGTTTCGGATTCCTTCGAAGCCCTGAATATTCATATGTCGCATCGCCAGATGATGTCTATGTCAGCCCGTCTCAAATTAGACGCTTTGGTTTACGGAAGGGTCAAATTATCCGCGGTCTTATTCGTCCTCCAAAAGAAACAGAGACGTACTTTGCAATGCT
>JAYZCQ010000038.1:0-23873 GCA_036338245.1 Planctomycetota bacterium | reverse complement strand
TGCAAGCCAGTGATGTCATTTATTTGTCTGTAACTTTTTGCTCTTGAGGTGTTCCATGATTTGAAGACCGCTTCTACTGCAAGTGTAAGTTGCTTCGTTGGCTCTTGGGGGAATTCTTCGCCTACATGCTTGCGATATGCTTTTTTGTATCGCTCGCATACTTCTTTCAATCCTTCAGCAGACAAATCAGTATCAAGTTTGACGCCGTGTTTCTTCTTAACAATGGAGAACTCATGTTCAAAAGACTCGTGGTCCATACCCATAACAACATCACCAAACATGTTGATAAGTCGTCTGTAAGCATCCCAACCAAATCGTTCGTTGCCTGTCAATTCAATGAGACCAAGCACTGCTTCATCGGTAAGACCGAGGTTGAGTACTGTGTCCATCATGCCAGGCATTGAAACGGCTGCACCAGAACGAACCGACACGAGAAGTGGGTTTGTTTGTGAGCCGAATTGTTTGCCAGTTTCTTTTTCGACTTGCTTAATCGCTTTTACGATGGATTGGCCTAGCCCCTTTGGGAACTTGCCTCCCTCTTCGTAGTAAGCGGCACACATGGTTGTTGGAATCGTAAATCCGGGAGGGACAGGCAAACCAATTGTGGTCATTTCAGCCAAGTTCGCACCTTTTCCACCAAGCAATTCTTTCTGAGTCGCATTGCCTTCAGTTTTTAATGCACCCCAGCAATACGTTTGCTTTGTGCGATTGGGTTTACGAGTAGTTTTGCGTTTTGTTGCCATGTGGCGTTCTCCGTTTTTTTGAGCGCAAGAACACGGATTATACCAAACAGCAAAGTACACTGTGACACTGTGAGTGTTAGACATCAGTTAAAGGTACTGCCAGAGGATGCTGTTGCCATCCCCAATCTTCAGCGCTCGCCGAGTGAAGTCGCAAAGAAGTGGCCAACCCATGTCCCACTTATCGCACTGATTGCTAATGGCGAACATGATTCATGGTCAAGGTGGAGCATCCTCGCTAAAGCCGATGGACCGTCATTTGTTTCAAATTCAACCAATGTCATTGATGACTTGGGCAAACTCTTCGAATCAAAGAGCAGTGCGACGCTTTTGCCAAACTGGATTGGCTATCTCAGTTACGAGTGCGGGCATGCTGTTGAACCGGTGATTGGCGAAAAGCCTGAACAGGATTGGGCACTGGCACATCTTGTCTGGTGTGACACAGCGCTTGTCTACGACCATCTCAACAGCGAATGGTGGTCAATTGGTCAATGTGAAGTGCCCGCAGAATGTCAATCGGTTGACCCGATGTGTGAGTGTTCCCCACTAATGGAAGTTGAGGATGACGACACATTCAAAGATGCTGTCGTACAAACGATTGAGTACATCCATCAAGGCGACATCTTTCAAGCAAACATAACGCGAAGGTACACGGCATCAATTCAGGGCAATGTCAGACATGCTGCCTTAGACATGCTTGAAACTCCAGGCGGGTGGTTTGGCGCGTGGCTTGAGTTTCCTAAAACAAATCAGTATTTACTTTCAATGAGCCCTGAACTCTTCTTAACAACACATCATGAAACACAGCGTGTGTTAACAAGACCGATGAAGGGAACAAGGCCAGAGCATGCATCTCCTGAGGAATTGCTTGACTCTGACAAAGATGCAGCAGAGCTTCATATGATTGTTGACCTCATGCGTAACGACTTAGGTCGATTGTGTAACTATGGTTCTATTCAAGTCGAGTCTGCTCGCGTCCTTGAGCGACACCCAACTGTTTGGCAGTGCGTGGGTGAAGTGTCAGGAACATTGCGAAGCGATGTCACTGCAATTGACGTCATTCGGAGCACATTCCCTGCTGGCTCTGTCACTGGCGCACCGAAGGTGCGTGCGATGGAGATTATCAAAAAACTTGAATCTTCTCCCCGGGGTCCATATTGTGGCGCAATTGGCATCTTTGGCCAATCTCTCCATCTCAATGTTGCGATTCGAACCGCAATGATTCAAGGCGACGGTGACGCTTGCAACTTGCACGGAAACCTAACATACAGCACAGGATGTGGCATTGTTGCTGATTCAAATCCTAATGACGAAGTTCAAGAATCAAAAGTAAAAGCCGCAATCATGAGTCAATTCACTAAGTCTCTTACGATGCGCTCTTGAGTTGTTCTCGCTGTTGAATTGCAACTGAACGAGTAATTTGCGTCACAACAAACTGTTTGTGCGATGGGTTGAAAGAAAAATCAAACATCATTCCCATGTATGTTGAACCGCCTGCTTCAAGATGGTGGTGCATCAACTTTGCAGTGACGCAAAGTGGCGGCCCTTCGATGTGAGGCAAGTTGAATTTCAAGAAGTGCATGCGATTTCTAAGTGCGCTGCTTCCTTCTTTCCCGCTAAGTTGCAAGCCGATGCCACCGCCACCGATGTTCACCATGCGTGCTGTTGCAGGTGGACCAACTTGAGGCATCGCCTCTTCAATCTTGTTATTGATTGGATTCGTTTCAAACTGTTCGCAAGCGAGTTGACACATCCGTTCGGGCAAGACAACTGACCGTGGGTCAAGTAATGGCCACGATTGCACTTCTGGAAGTTGGAGCTCACAAGTACTGATTCGATAATCTCTTCGTCTTTGACACCGTTCGACTGATACCGGCATTTTTAATCTAAGAACTACTTTTTGCTTTCCCCGATGCTCTGTTACAAATTGACCTAAGCACATCGTTTTAAACATCCATCGATTTTGCCCAATCGCCATGATTCCCATCAACCCTAATCCCGCTTCTAAAGGGAGCGGTTGGCCAGCAGCTGTTGGCGTTTCAACGATGATTTCAAGTTCATTTAAGTCGATGAGTGCGGCACTCCAGATAAAGTCTCGCCCTGACATTCCATTGGGCGCGAGGGCAATTTGTAGTGACCCATTGTGATCTAACAGTTGTTGTAGGCATTTCCGCCAGCCAGTAGTTCGTGAACGATGAGCAGCCATAGCTTCGTATCTCCAGACATTAAAAACAGGTTATTCGGGACGCCATTGGCCTCGATATCACCCTTCTCGACCGCTGGCGCCCTCTGCTTGCCAATGTTTGTAAGTGACTGTGTTTTAAAGCCTTATGCAGACCGCATAACCAGAACTGCCCCTTCAGTCTGTACTTCTGGTGCCGATAATCCTGCACATTTTGCGATGAGTCGCAGGCTTCCCATCGTCCAAAGTCTGAGTGGCTGGTCTTGGTCAGTAAGCACCCACTCATCATGCTGAACTGCATCTCCTTCACGAATTGCAAAACAAGCGTCATCTTTTGCCCAGACAAGTTGCATCGTCCCTTCTTCATTGATGCCTTCCATCCACCTTCCCTGCGTTAGCTCGCCCCATAGGTCATTGGGCAAATCATCGATGACTACAAGGCCATTTTCCGACAAACGTTCCTTGCAACGAAACAACAATTCAATTGCTTCATCCATGTCTGCAAAGAGCATCAGTGTTTGCCCGCAAATCAAAATTGCGTCGGCTTGCTCACAATCACTGATGACGTCTAACACGTCGCCATCAATAAGGGTTGCATCTAAATCTGCCTCAGCAAGCTTTCTTGCGCAAACAGAGACTGCATCAGTATCAATGTCGATTCCCGTGACGCGATGTCCTGCAACTGCAATTGGCAGTAACAATCGCCCATCGCCACATCCCACATCAATGATCTCTTTCGGCGAATCACTAAGCAGTGCCAGAATAGCTTTAATCTGCAATTGAGATTGCGCTTCTTCCATGGGCAGCCAGTCACTCATCGCTTGCTCCTTTCAACATTTTTTCAAAAGCTTCGACTTGTTTACGAAGTTCGCGTCGCCTTGTTGATGTCAACGGCACGTTGCCAAACCGAACAGCGTAATACGCATTCGTCATTAGTTCTAATGATTGCATGGCATCTGGAGGAATTGGCAGCGATCTGCTCCAAACGAGCGGGGGCATCGATTGGGGACGTACCCAACCAAACTGCTTTAAAGTCCGCACAAGAGTTGCATAAAATTCAACGCTTGATGTTTGCACTTGATGTTCATGTTTACGAGAAAGTTGAAGAGATGAACGCACTCTCAATTTTCGGTAAATCACAATCCAAATTGCAACGAACGTTAACATAACCGCAGTGAGTACAAGCGTAAACCAAAGTTGCCCGCCAACGCCAATCTGGAACCAGCGAACGGTTGCTTGCATGGCTTCTTTCAAAAGTTCAAACTGGGCAGCCCACCACTCTTTCCACTCTGGCTTAACAAAGGAGAGCATTCTTCGTTGTGCCGCGGCATCAAAGCCGATCACCCCTGATTGCCACGCAAGTTCCCACCGTTGCCACGCGAATCTTGCGCTTTGGAAAATCGTAAGCGGCTCTTGCCACGTTGGCGAGCCTTCTGAAGATGGTGTTGGTTCAAACGTTTCCCAACCAAAAGGCGAGGTCTCGACTTCTACCCATGCGTGTGCATCACGGTCGAGTACGACATACTTCTTGTTGACGTTATCCCAGCGGTCTACAAAATAACCCGTCACAATTCTTGCAGGCAACTCAACGGTATCGCACATTGCAACCATCGCGGAGGCAAAAAATTCGCAGTGCCCACGCTTGGCATCAAACAAGAATGTGCGAATTGGGTCGTTTTGTTGTGAGTAGGCATTACGCTCTTCAAGTGATAACGAAGAACTATCGGTGGAATACGTAAAATCATCTGAACGCAAGTATTGAGCAATAACATTTGCTGCCCTGACTCGTTCATCCTTCATTCCGTTTTTGATGGCGCTCGCATCAACGCCGTGACGTTCAAGGAGCGTCTGAGTCATCAACTTCACTTCTTCATTTTGATAACTGTCTGCTGAAGGCATCATTGGCGTAGAAATCGTAGGCTGATAATTCACCTCAAGGGTGTAAGACTGGAAAACTGGAGCCCCAACACCTACGCCCATCGTTCCATTTGCATCATTTAAAACGACTCGTGATTGTATTGACGTTTCAATTGAGACCGGCTCATTGATAGAGTAAACCCTACTCATTGGCTGATGAAAATCGACGTGCATGACCATCGTTGGATCTTCGACTCCCCACTGACGAATAGGTGTAAACGAATCGATTGATGTTAGAATTGAAGTTGGAATCTGATTGCTAGTTTCCCAAACACCCTTCCCAACATAAGCGTCGAGGACATTCCCTCTTAACCTAAGCCCTTGAGACATGAAGACGTCGTTGCCTTCCATGTCCTTTATTGCAATCGACATGACTTGACGGTCTGATGGCTCGATGTCCCTGTCGGGCTGCAACTCCATACGCGCCTCGCCACTATCGAAACTTGTTGCACCCTCAAAAAAGTTGCTTTGTTTTTCGCGGGGAAGAAACACAAAGAGCAGAGACGTCGACATCACAATGAGGGCGATGTAAGCCACTGCATTGTTTCTGAAAACTTTTTTCGCCTTCTTGCCAGTGACTGGCTTCGTCCATGGTGTTTGCGTGTCATCTGGAACTGCCTTGTATCGCTCCGCACGCATCACTTCGCAGCCATGCTGAAGTTGGTAAAGAAGGAGCACCCACACGGCGAGCCCAACCCACAACACAAAGAGAACGCCAAAGAGCAAATCGGTTGCATACAGTGAGCCGACAGCCATCAGGAGCAAACTTAAAATCAGCAATTGCGCTTCGTTTTCAATCGTACGTTTGCTATACATTTTGATGACAGTTAGCCAAACAACAAATCTTCCAAGCACAAGGGGTAACTCTTCGACAGGTCCATAAACATCAAGTACTGAGAACATCACTGCGACAAGAACAAGTAGCCTTGAAATCCAAGGCGGAATTGAGCGGCCTCGGGGGCCTTCAGTGACATACCAGCTGAGTGCTGCAAACGTGCCTGCAATGAGCAGGATTGAAAAACTTCCAAGCGCAACACACTGCGACATGATTGCAACAAGCAGAAGTGCAAATCTCAGCACTCGATATGAACGAAGCAAACTCATGCGACCGCTTCTTTCCTGCTGCTTCGTTTCAGACGATCAAACTGACTTGAAACGAAGTACCACGCATCTTTTGCTTGTGGAATCGGTTGGGTTTTATCTGGTCGAATAACGATGAGTCCCGCGTGTGTCACATTCAAGCCAAGGCGAGATGGCATGGCGAGGCGTTCTTCATCAAGTTGAATCTTGGCAAGGGATGAACACAGTTTTCCTAAGTGTCTAGCGCCTGAATGCATGCCTGCGTTGCAGGACTCAGTTACGCCAAGAATCGTAAGCCCAATTTCATGCCCTTGTAGCGACGCTTCCGTTAGTAAGGATGCACATAGGGAAATTGCTTGTTCCTCTAGCAATCTCTTGTCATTTTCACTTTCAAGTTCCTCTGTAGGCGTAGTTAAATCTAAGATGATTCTGATGCGAGGCGGTGCTGAAATCGAACGCTGCACACAGACGAGTTCGCCACGTTTTGCTGACGATTTCCATGCAATGTCAACGAGCCGGTCACCAGATGTAAATTCTTTCAATCCAAAGAAGTCATCCCCGCCTCGGCCACTTCGCTTAGAACGTCTTCCAAGTGGACCCTCAGAGATGACTGCAGCAATCACATCTGGCTTGAGTTGTTCTACGTGTGGGTGCACAAGAATGCTCGCGTGCTGAACAATTGTTCTTGTTGATTTCAACATGCCAAAGGGGAAACTCGTTGAAACTCGAATGGCTTCAAAACTGTATTCCCCTCGCTGCATCGGGTAGAAAATCGATTCTCCGTGGACTGATTCCTTGGAGCCGACTTCCATAATCCAGCCCCTTGCATGCCGAAAGGCGTGTTGCCAAGTTGACTTTTTAGTATCACGTTCCTCAATCCAAACGCTAAAGCCCGCGAGAAACTTTGATGTATTCTTAACGACATACCGAATCACGTAGGGCTCACGGGCGTGTGCTGGCCCTTGGATAATTCTGCGGACTTCAATGTTTCGAATGACAAGCTTTGACCAAGCAAACGTTAAGCAAAACGAGATGCACATTGCTACAAAGAGGAGTAGGGGTAAATTTTTATGTTGTAAAAAAGCAGAAGGCGCAACGAGCAAAGTCAGAACGACGAACACAATTGAAGGATGAATTGGAATTGGACGTTTCATTGATTACGCATACAGCATAATCCTGATTGTTCAATGAGTTGTCTTTTACTGTGAAGATTCTTCTGAAACTGCGGTTTCGACGACTTCTTCATCTGCATTTGATGCTTCTGTTGTTTCTGAAGGGGCTGGAGCATCCTTCGAAGATTCCGGTGGAGCTGGCTTCCAAGATGGTTCTCTTGAGAGCCCTTGTACTTCAGGAAGGTCTTGCAAGTTAGCTAGTCCGAAGATGCGGAGGAAGTCTTTGGTTGTACCGTAGAGCATTGGCCTGCCGACTTCTTCAGCCCGACCAACAATTTTGATTAGCCGTCTGTCCATCAAACCTTTGAGCACTTCACCGCAAGCAACACCGCGAATCACTTCAACTTCTGCCCGCATGACTGGTTGCCTGTAAGCGATGATGGAAAGTGTTTCAAGTGCTGCTTGTGATAGTCGCTGCTGTTGCCGTTCTGCGTGTAATCTGGAAACGAGCGGGGCAAACTCTTCGCGAGTCATCACGCGGTAACCACCTGCAATACGTTCAATGCGAAAAGCCCGCGACTGGTCGTCGTATGTTTGATTAAGAGATTCAATCGCTTTTTTGATTTTTTTGGTTGCATCTTCAATCCCAAGGACAGTTTGCAACTTAGTTTCAGACAGTGCCCGTTCGCTCGAAAATAGGAGCGATTCGATACGCTGTTCAAGTGGAATCGATTGGCAAGGTGAGTCTGCTTGGCTGTCTGGCATAAGTGCAGGTTACGCTGATTGCGACGCTAAAGCAACTTTAGCCGTGGCAATTTTTTGGGCTTGTTCAACTGCAAGTCGATCTTTTTCACCTGATGTCACGCGTGCATTTGCCTCAGCAAGCTCTGCTTTCGCTTCTTCAAGATTGAGTTCTCCAGCAGGTGTCGCACCCTCTGTGACAAGTGTGAGGCAATCACCATCAACGTGAGCAAACCCACCTTCAATGAGATAATGCGTGCTGTCACCTTTGTCATCAATTCGCAATGTTCCTGGTGCGAGTGTTGAAAGAAGCGGCGAAATGCCTTTCATCATGCCGTATTGACCATCCCACGCTGGGAATGAGACGTATGTTGCATCACCTGAAAATGCTTCAGCAGTAGGAGTTACGATTTTGCATTGAAATGAATCTGCCACAATGATTTCCTCAAGTCTGGAATTTGCGTTTGAAGCAAAGCATCATACCAAAATCAATTCAAAAATGATAGATTTGATACAATAGACGACTAAACAATCGAAATGCAATCAAAGGTTAAACATGTCAACTATCCAAACAATGACGTTTCTAAACACAAATCTCGATCTTTTTGAACCAATGCCATTCAAGGTGGCAGACATATCGCCTGGGACAGTCGCATTTGGACGAAAAGAAATTGAAATCGCAGAGCACGAAATGCCTGGATTGATGGCGCTTCGAAAGCAGTACAGTGACTCCAAACCCCTGGCTGGCGCTCGCATCACTGGTTCATTACATATGACGATTCAAACAGCTGTCTTGATTGAAACATTGACAGCGCTTGGTGCTGAAGTACGCTGGGCCTCTTGCAACATCTTCTCAACGCAAGATCACGCTGCAGCTGCGGTTGCGGTTGGACCAAATGGCACTCCTGACAACCCGCAAGGCATCCCAGTGTTTGCATGGAAAGGTGAAACATTAGAAGAATATTGGTGGTGCACATTCCAAGCACTCCATTGGGGCGACAACGCTGGTCCAAACCTTATCCTAGATGATGGTGGCGATGCGACACTTGTTGTACACAAAGGTATCGAATTCAACAAGGCTGGCGAAGTGCCAAGTAGCAATAGTGCTGGAAGTGAAGATGAAAGAATTATTCTTGACATGCTTGCACTCATCCAAGAACAGAACAATGCATTCTGGACACCATGGGAAGAAGTTATAAACGGCGTCAGTGAAGAAACGACAACTGGCATTCACCGCATGTATCAAATGGCAAACAACAACACGTTGTTGTTCCCAGTCATCAACGTCAATGATTCTGTAACAAAGAGTAAGTTTGACAACCTCTATGGCTGTCGCCACTCATGTGTTGATGGCATTATGCGTGCAACTGATGTCATGCTTGCAGGTAAAGTCGCACTCGTTGCTGGATATGGCGATGTTGGCAAGGGATGTTGCCAAGCGCTCCGCGGACAAGGTTGTAGAGTGGTGGTCACCGAAATTGACCCGATTTGCGCACTCCAAGCAGCAATGGAAGGTTATGACGTCGTTCGATTGGATGATGTTGTTGGTAATGTTGACGTCTTTGTCACAACAACTGGCAACTTCAACGTCATCACTGCTGAGCACATGTCCAAAATGAAGCACAACGCAATTGTCGGCAATATCGGTCACTTTGATAATGAAATCGATATGGCTGGTCTTGAACAACTACCAGGCATTGAAAAAGTTAATATCAAACCTCAAGTGGATGAATGGAAGTTTAGTGATGGACATTCCATCATCATTCTTGCTGAAGGTCGATTACTCAATCTTGGTTGTGCGACTGGTCACCCGAGTTTTGTAATGAGTAACTCGTTTACAAACCAAGTGCTCGCTCAGATGGAATTGCATGCCAATCATGCGAACTATGAGAATCAGGTTTATACACTCTCAAAGAAACTCGATGAAATGGTTGCACGCCTCCACCTTGAGCAACTAGGCGTTGATTTGACTGAACTTAGCGCCGAACAAGCGGCGTACATCGATGTTCCCCTTGAAGGTCCTTACAAGCCTGATCATTATCGATATTAAAACGTTGAAATAAAGCCTTATTGAAAAAACGCGGCGCAAGTCGCGTTTTTTATTCGCCTTTAATCAAGGGTCTGTAAAAGGCGTATTATGTATACATGATTCGAATCGGTATTCTGTGTGTGGTACTCGCTTCATCCATATCGAACGGTCAATCTTGGCACGACCGAGCAACTGAGTATCAAACACAACATTGGAAACTCCGAACAGACCTTGCTCCAAATGAAGCAAGAGATGCAGCGAAGTTACTAGACGCTATGTACAACGCATACGAAGGCGGACTATCGATGCTTCCAAAGAAACGGGATACCACCTTTGAAGCATGGGTGTTTAAACACAAGAACGATTACAACAACACACTCCAAGCACATCGTAGAGGTGATAGCAACGTCACCGAGCACTCCGCAGGGATGTTCTTCACTACTAGATACGGAACGCAAGTGACCGCTGTCACTGTCGAAGATTCGTGGAATCATTTTGAACGAGTCGCGAAGCACGAAGCATTTCATCAGTTTGCATACTCTAGATTTCAACATGGCATGCCCCAGTGGCTCAATGAAGGCATCGCCGAGTACTTTGAAGCGTCCACATACATCAATGGCGCAATCATTCCGGGCCAAGTTTCAAAAAGCGTTGCAGACTTGTTACGGCAAGATCTTCGATTGAATCGGTGCATCCCCTTCTTAGACCTCCTCAAGATGAACGGTCGGGAGTGGCTTCAAAACCTCGCAAATGGTGACGCCGCCCTTCAATACAGGCAATCTTGGGCGATGGTGCACTTTCTCATACACGGAGAAAATGGTAGACACGCCGCAAAATTCAACCAATACCTGCTCATGATTGCTCGCGACAAAAACCCAGACGAAGCATTCGCAGAAGCATTTGGCACATCAGACCTTGCTTCATTTGAAAGTGCTTGGGCGAAGTACATCGAAGGTCTTCAGCAAACGAGTGCAACGATTGCAGCCATTCGCCTCGCCTATCTTGCATCAGGCGCTCATGCCCTCGCTGACCTTGAGCAAAATCCTCGGTCACTCCAAGAGCTTAAAACAATGCTCCATTCCATTCAATTCAGAAAACAAATCACACTGAACTACCACCCCTACACTTTTGACGCAATGGTTGACCAGAATTATCAAATTCCGCCAGACATGTTCTCATCTGAACCTCGATTTGTCGTTGAAAGAGGTTACCCGTTGCCAAAAATTTATACAGTAGGACTTGAACCCTACGACATAGCAGTCAAATGGTATAGCCAGGGTGGCGAGCGCTATTGGACGATCATCGTTGAATAATTGAACATGGATTCATCCCCTAAGGTATCATTCCCCTCTTCATATGAGTGAACGGCTCACCCATGAATGCGGTCTTGCATTTGTAAGACTACGAAAGCCAATACACCATTACCAAGAGGTGTATGGGGATGCGGCGTGGGGTCTTCGCAAAACTTATTTGCTCATGCAAAAACAGTACAACCGCGGGCAAGATGGTGCTGGGCTTGGGGTCGTCAAGTTTGACATGCCTGCTGGTGATCAATTCCTACTACGCGTTCGTTCTGACAAACACAATGCCATCGAACGCGTCTTTGATGCGATTTCAGAAGACACCGAAAGACTCAGTGATCATCCTGTTTCTTCTGAAAACGAAACAGAATCAAAGCAAAAGTGCAGGTTCTTAGGCGAAGCGTACCTTGGACACCTTCGATACGGCACGCACTCTGGCAATAGCATGGCAAACTGCCATCCCTTCATTCGCAAGAGCAACATGGCTTCGCGAAACATTGCCCTTGCTGGCAATTTCAATATGACTAACTCAACCGAACTCTTCAAAAATCTTGTTGAGTTTGGTTTAGATCCTGTTGGGGACAACGACACTCAAGTCATCCTTGAGAAAATCTGCCACTTCCTCAATGATGAACAAGACAAACTCATCCAAGATAACTCTACGCTTGAAGGGCGAGAGCTAGCTCAACATGTTTCTCAAAATCTTGACTTAACTGAGATGCTTAAGCGAGCAGCACAATATTGGGATGGCGGCTACGTCTTTGGAGCGCTGCTTGGTAATGGCGATTCATTTATCTGCCGAGACCCCGCAGGCATTCGACCGGCCTTTATGCTCGTGACAGATGAAGTCGTCGCGTGTGCTTCTGAACGCGGCGCACTTGCAAACGTTTTCAACGTCGACCCCGAAGAAGTTAAACAGGTTGAGCCAGGTCACATCATCGTCATCAAACGCGATGGCACGATGACCGAAAAGCCGTTCACAGACCCATTGCCACTTAGACAATGTTCATTTGAACGCATTTACTTCAGCAGAGGCAACGACCCGCTGATCTACAAACAGCGTAAACGCCTTGGCGCACACCTTGCACCTCGCATTTTGCAAGTACTTGGCGAAGACATCGAAAAATCGTATTTCAGTTACATCCCAAACACTGCTGAGACTGCATTCCTTGGACTGCTTGAAGCAATCGGCGGTGCCCTTCGCGGAAATGTCGCAGATCAACTTTGGGACAAAATCCAAGATGGAACGATTACTAAAGATGACCTCAAGGGACTCAATGAAGTTCGAGTGAAAGCTGAACTCATCGCGCATAAGGACCAGCGACTACGGACATTTATTACGCATGACGCTGCACGACGAGATTTAGTAACACATATTTATGACATCACTAGAGGACTCGTTAGCGAAGATGACTCACTCGTTGTGCTAGACGATTCAATTGTCCGCGGCACTACGCTTCGGGAATCAATCATTACAAGTTTGTCATATCTCAAACCAAAACGAATTGTGATTGTCAGTTCCGCACCGCCAATCATGTACCCAGACTGTTACGGCATCGACATGAGTCAACTTGGGAAATTCATCGCCTTTGAAGCTGCGGTCGCACTGACTAAAGAGCGTGGCAACGAAGCCATCTTTAAAGAGGTTGAAGAAAAGTGCTTCGCTCAAATGGACAAGCCTGCAACTGAGATGGTTAACCACGTCAAAGAGATTTACGAACAGTTCACCCTAGAGGAAATTTCCAAGCGGGTTGCTATGCTCGTCAGGCCAGATGGTTTAGATTGGGACGGAAGGCTCAATGTGGTCTACCAAGACGTCGAGGGATTGAATGAAGCAATGCCAGAACACTCCGGCGATTGGTATTTCACCGGAAATTATCCAACCCCAGGTGGTAATGCAGTTGTCACACGCGCTTACCTGAATTGGTGTTCGGGTAACGATGACGCTCGTTCTTATTAACCAGCTTTTGAAAAATGAGTGTCAGTGTTGATTGTGGTAATTGATGGCGATTTGATTTTAGCTGCTGCATTTCGTGCAGACTTATGCAATTCGTACTGCTGTAGAGCGGCGACAAGTTCTTCCGGCTTGTCGGCAATGCTCTGTGCTGTTTCAGCAATCTGGTCAGCTGTTGCCCAGAGGTCATTACGCATAGTTTGCTCTAGAGCTTGAGCCAAATCCATACATGTCCAATAGTCAATATTTGTTGTTGTCATCTATAAATAACCTTATTTGTATGCCGCCCATGCATATCGGCACTCCCTTTCAAAACGCTTGAGGTGATAAAAAGTTTGCTAAATCCCTTAATATTCAAGGTTTCCAACGTCGGAAATCAATGATTTGAAGTAAAAAACACACATTATCGGACGAAAACAATTTCGCACTCCGTGCACCTCCTTTTGGGGTTGACTAAAGGGCTGTTTTGTGGTCAAATTCGCCGTTCACCACCTATTTTTGGGTATTTGATCGATGGTCGATTATCCCCCCAACCAGGTAATTCTTTCAGGATTTGGTAACTCATTTATGGCTCGTTATCTCGGACCCAAAGTCAAACTCTCTCGTCGCGTCGGTGTTCCAATTGCGGACATTCCAAAACACACTGCAAAACGTCAACTCACACCACCAGGTGCGCACGGTTTTCGCGGTCGTCGTTTGAAAGACTATGGCATTCGTCTTGTTGAGAAACAGAAGCTCCGTTACCACTACAACATTCTTGAAAAACAATTCCGTCGTTACGTCGCTGAGGCTAGCCGCATGCGAGGCAACACGGGTGAAGTACTCTTGCAACTGTTAGAACAACGTCTTGACAACGTCTTGCGTCGTGCTGGCTTTGTACGAACAATTTGGGCAGCACGTCAAATGGTTGTGCACGGTCACATCCTTGTAAACGGCAAAAAAGTTGACCGTCCAAGTTTCGCAGTGAAAGCTGGCGACGTCATTTTACTTCGTCCAAAAGCACACAACCTTGCAAGACAAAATATGGAAACACTTGCTGGCCACATCGTTTCAGAATGGCTCAATGTGAACCCAGCCGAGTTGACATGCACAGTCGTAACGCAACCTACGCCTGACCAAATTCCATTTGATGTCAACACAAACCTCATCGTCGAATTCTATCGTTAAGGCATATCAGTTCATGCAGCGATTGACTGCGTGGACAGAAGGGCGACTCCGTCATGTTTAAGTTTCTTCGTAAGTACAGCGTCTGGATTCTAGGCGTTGGCGGTACATTATTGTTGATTGCGTTTCTTGCCCCAAATGTCATTCAACAACTTGCTCAACAAGCAGGCTACGCAGGCACGACTCAAGCAACGGTAGGCGACGGTGAAACCGTCGGGTTTGAAGATTGGCAACAAATCGTCCTTGAGTCACAAGTGATTGACAAAATTTACGACCAAATCCCAGGTGTTGGCGAACTAGAATCACCATCACATTGGTTCTTGCTTACTAGAGAAGCTGATTTAGCGGGGCTCACACCATCAACGGATGCTGTTGGCATCGACGCGCAGAACTTACTTGCGATTGCATCACAATCGGGCGTATCCCCGCGTGTTGTTATCGATGCGATTGCACACCTTCAAGGTGTTCAGCGACTCGTTCAACTCTATCAAACTGCTGGAAGATTTTCTGATAGGCGTCTCAATCATGCTGCTGATGATTTGTTTACTTCAGTTGCGATTGAAAGCGTCATCATTCCTGCAAAGCCAGAAGACAATGGTTCCTTCTCAGAAGATGCCATTAACGCACAATTTGAAAATTGGGCCGACACACCAAATGGTGAAGGCGATTATGGGTTTGGCTATCAACTTCCTGACCGTTTTAAAGTCGAGTGGCTCACAATCGAGAGGGATTCAATTCGCACAGCTGCCAAAGCAAGTGATGACTTTTCCACAAAGGAACAACGAAAGTTCTGGAGAAGAAATGAAAATGACCCTCGTTTTCCAGCAATTGAAGCTGGTGTTGCCATTCCAAGTGAAGTCAGCGAAGCGTATCTTGACGAGTTAGAAGGTAATACTCGTGACCAGATTGCAAGATTTGCCAATGAACGCCTTCGTTCCCCTAGACGAGGCCTTGAAACAGTCAACGGCTTCCTTGTCCTGCCTGAAGATTGGGACGCAAAGCAGTTTAGTTTTGAAGCGTTAGGCGAAGCACTTCAATCTGAATTCACTCTAGCACTCCCCGCCTATGGCGCTTCTGCTGAATATCAGCACGTAGCGGATGCCGGAACCATGGACGTCCTTGGGGACATCTTCGTAACGAATCTAGGTGACACACCAAAACGTTTCGATGAACTCGTCAGTGCAGCGAAAGAGTTTAGTGGCGATGGCATTCTTGGCATTCAAGAATCAGTCGCATCGCCTGTCCTTGAGACTTCTGAAAATGACCTTGTTATCTTCAGACTCACGGAAGCATCTCCAGCAAGCCGTGCTGAGTCAGTTGATGAAGTTAGGGAAACAGTCGAATATGACCTTGGCAGAATTGCTCGCTGGGAAACACTCCAAGCAGAGGCAGACATCATTGAAGCAGAAGCTAAACAAAATGGCTTGCTTGCAGTTTCACAATCACAAGATTCCATTGTCAATCAAGCTCAACCAATCACCCGAGTTGAAACAGGTGTTCCTGCCATCCTTGATGCAGCAACACGAAGACAACTCATGTCACAGACAATTCTGTCGCGAATTGGAACAGGCGAGCGTATTAATGAGATGGGTTCAAACATCAATGGCCTAACGCTCCGCGATCCATCTGTTGTTGATGCGATTCATACTGCAGCAGAACAACTTTCTGAAGACACACTACTTTCAGACCTTCCAGTTGAAAACAGAACCATTGTGATACCATCAGAAGACAACATGTCACTCGTTGTTGTTCGACTCTCTGGCATTACACCAGCAAGCCAAGAACTTGCTAAGGGTCTATCTGGCGGAGATGCGAACTTGCTTCAAACGCTGCTCACTTTTGATGAGCTTGGCGGTGCAGAAGAAGTCACTCAAGTCTTCTCGTTTGATGCTCTAGCACAGAGACATCAGTTCAAACGTGGCAACACTGAAGTTGACACCGAAGAAACTGGCTCATAACTGCTCTTCTTATTCGATTTAGTTAACTAACTTTTGCACCGTTTGGCATTTCGCGGTCACAGCGAAGGACGGCAACATCTTCTGCCTCTTCACCATTTTTGCGTGTGGCTGCCACAACCATGCCCTCAGAAATTTCGCCGCGAATTTTACGCGGTTCTAGGTTTGCAACGATGACGACTTGCGACCCCTCTAAATCTTCAGGTGCATACCACGCTTTCATCCCAGCACAAATCTGGCGACCTTCCTCAGTACCATCATCAATTTGAAGTTTCAATAAGCGGTCTGCATCAGGATGCAGCTCTGCTTTCTTCACTGTGACAACACGAAGGTCTAGCTTCGCAAAATCTTCATACGCTATTTGGGGTAGAAATTCACTCATAGTATGGGGAGTTTACTCGACTCCAACAGCCTGTGCGTCCCTGTCACTGAGCATACCACCATCGCCTCTGAGTTTCACCGTCCCATCACGCTTCCATGAGCGGTCACAGCGAGGTTCATCTCTAAGATCTTCAACCATGACACCGTCGTCTTCATAGCGAACGCGTGACACGCCGCAAATATCTGCGAGGTCGCAGGCATCGAATGCTTCAATTGACGTTGGCAGTACTAAGCCCGCATCAAGGGCATTCTCAATTCCGGCATTCTTTGCTTCTTCCAATGCTTTGAGTGCTTGGTCTCTCACCTCTAACACGGTCGCCCAATCAGGGGATGCGTCAAAATTGAATCGTTCAAAATTCTCAAGTTGAACACATGAAGCATCTTCATACATTGAACGCCATGCCTCATCAGCAGTATGTGGCATAAATGGAGCGAGCAACTTAACAAGGACATTGGAAATCCTTGTGATTGTTGAAACAGTTTGCAGGCGACGTTCTGAGTCTTCACTATCACAGTAGAGGCGATCTTTTACTGCTGCTAAGTAGGTCGCTGAAAGCGTGTCGTTACAAAAATCGTATAGCGCTTGTTGGGCCGTTCTAAATTCGTAAGCATTGTATGCATCGATGACTTTGTCTTGAAGTTCAGCACACCTTGCTAGCGCCCAGCCATCTATTGATGTTGGGGAAGGCAGTTCGGGTTGAACTTCACCGCAGTTACCAAGTAAGAATCGAAGTGTGTTTCTAACTTTACGATAACTTTCGCCGGCAATATCAAAGAATGACAGGTCAACTTTGATGTCATTGTCATACGCAAGCGATGCAACCCACCACCTGCAGACATCTGCACCGTAGTCTTTCAGAAGTTCGTCTACATTGAGTGCGTTCCCGCCACTCTTACTCATCTTTCTACCGTCTTTGGCAACCATAAATCCGTGCGTTAAGACACTTTTGAATGGCGACTCCCCTGTTACTGCGATGCCAGGAAGCATCGAGAGCTGGAACCAGCCGCGATGTTGGTCGCTGCCTTCAAGGTAGAGGTCGATTGGATAGCCTTGATTTCGCCTACGCATGACAGCATTCCAAGATGAACCTGATTCAAACCAGACGTCAAAAATGTCATTCATCTTTTCAAGGGTTCCAAGGTCGACGCTATCTGGATTGTCCCAACTTGCAAGTAAGACTTCTGGAGTTTGAGTGAACCAGGCATCTGAACCATGTGATTCAAAGACGCCTGCTACAGCTCGGACTGTATTGCTTGTTAACAATATCGAGCCATCTGCTTGCTTAAATGCTGGGATTGGTAATCCCCACGAACGCTGGCGAGACAAACACCAGTCAGGTCTTGATTCAAGCATTCCTCGCATTCTGTTTTGCCCCCACTGCGGGAAGAATTCAATCTCTTCCTCAGTCGCATGGAGTGCGGCATCTCTTAGGTTCTTACCATCTCCAAGGTCCCCATCAACATTGACAAACCACTGCTCTGTTGAGCGGAAGATAACGGGCGTCTTACTTCGCCAATCATGTGGGTAACTGTGGTTGTACATTGACATGAAGTAAAGTGATTCATTTGACTTGAGATATTCAATAACGACGTCATTGGCTTCCCAAACACTAAGGCCACTTAAAAATTCTGGAACTGTTTCGTCATAAGTGCCATCTGCTTGAACTGGGCAGTAGATGTCGAGTTCATTGGCAAGGCCAACAATGTAGTCATCTGTACCATGACCAGGCGCTGTGTGTACAAGACCCGTGCCATCTTCAAGCGTCACATGGTCGCCGCTAATGACAGGACAAATCCTGTCACACATATTGTGGGAGTACATTAGACCAACAAGTGATTCGCCTTTACATGTAGCAATGACTTCAGGGCTCTCGCCGCTTTTAGCTGCAACAGCCTCAAGCAAACCACTTGCAACGACCGTGATTCGGCCGCCAAGTTTTACGAGCGAATATTCAAATCGGGGTGATACAGTAATCGCCATGTTTGCAATGAGCGTCCATGGGGTAGTTGTCCAAATCAAAAAGGAAGGCGCCTCGTCTAGTGTCACGCCAAACGCGTTTGCTGCGGCATCTTTGTCACTTGCTTCAAAATGAACATAAACCGAGGGATCTTCGCGGTCTTCGTATTCGAGTTCAGCCTCTGCAAGTGCAGTTTCATTTGCAATTGACCAGTGCACTGGCTTCAGTTGCCTGTAAACGAAACCTTTATCAACGAGCGATGCGAAGACGTCAAGCACAGCAGCTTCATAGTGAGGATTCATCGTAAGGTACGGGTCACCGTAATCAGCGAGTGTAAGCAATCGCTTCATCTGCCCTGTTTGCAACTTCACATACTTTTCAGCGTACTTCTTACATGCTCTTCGGATAGCGATTCGTCTTGACGCGTCGTCAAGTTCGTTTATCTTTTCAATACCCCCAGACTCAACAAGCTCGGTCATGACCTTATGCTCAATGGGCAAGCCATGGCAGTCCCATCCTGGAGTATATGGACAGTGCTTGTTCTGCATAATTTGCGAACGTACAACAATGTCTTTGAGCACCTTGTTCAAAAGATGTCCGACATGGATAGAGCCATTTGCATATGGAGGTCCATCGTGAAAGACAAATCCCTCCCCGTCTTTTCTTGACGCCATCACTGACTCGTAAAGAGACTCTTTCTCCCAGCGCTTGACAGACTGCGGTTCATTTTGCGAAAGATTACCCCTCATTGGGAAGGATGTCTTCGGCAACTTGAGTGTCTTTTTGTAGTTTGGTGTCGTCTGCGTCATAGGAAGTTAATTGTAATTGACTTTAATGGGTATGGTCATGTTCGTGGTCGTGATGATCGTGATGGTCATTTGCATGTTGATGGCTTTCATGATGAGTGTGATCATGACTATGCGTCATGGTTATCCCATACGAAACGCCAAGGCCAAGCAAAAGAGCTAGGGTAAGCCCAAGTTTGTCATGGCCATGAAAATGAAGTTCGGGGAGCAAGTCAGTCAGCGCTATACATAGGAACATTCCAGCTGCAATACCTAGAACAACAGATATAGCGTCACTTGAAACTTGTCCCATAAACATCATTGCCAATGATCCGCCAAAAACAGTTAATCCAAAAAACACATTGGCAAGAATGATCTTTGACTTTTTAATTTCCTGTAAACGCATAGTTGCAACTAGCGTCAGTGCATCAAAAGGCTTGTGGAGTAACACCACGGCGGCGACACCCATTCCTAAAGCGGAACCACCTGCATGCCATGCGGCAGCTATTGCCGCACCTTCGAGCAAGGCATGGACCGTAAGGCCAAAAGCAGCACCGGCCCATGTAATTTGATGATCATGGCTGCAGCTTTGGCTGTCCCCCTCTGCGATGTCATGGCAGTGCGATGGGATAAATCTCTCTAAGAGAAACAATCCAAAGAAGCCGCCAAGGACACTTAGCATTGTCCGGTCAATGTCACCATGAATTGCGGCCTCAGGGATAAACTCAAGCAATGCCATACCGACCATCACGCCACCTACAAAACTCAATGCAAATTGCATTCGGCGATGTGTTGGCCGAATCGCAAGTGCAAAAAGCCCACTAACGATGGACACAGCGGCAATAATCGATAAAGCGAGATACATAGGCGTGCATTTTACAGTTTAAACAGTGAAAATTCATTTTTCATTTGGTTTCAATTGGCCAATATGTCAGAATAGTGACGGTAGGAGAGAAATATGAAATTATGTATCGCATTGATGGGCCTTGTTGTCTCTACAACCGCAACCGCTGATATTTATCAGTATGAGGATTGCGATGGGAATGGCACGCTGTTACTAACAGAACTGGACGCAGTGCCAGGTGTTAATTTGTCTGGACTCTATCTTGGCTGCGCGGACCTGACTGCCCCCAACACGTTCCTGGTTGCCGCGAACATGAGTGGCGCGGATCTGACTAGCGCGGACCTGAGTGGCGTGGTGATGAATTACGCGAACCTGCCTGGCGCGACCCTGACTGACGCGTATCTGATTAGCACGAACCTGCATGGCGCGATACTGGAAGGCGCAAACCTGAGTAACAGCGTGCCCAGGGGCGCGAACCTGTTTGGCGCGAACCTGGTTGCCGCGGACCTGAGTGGCGCGGACCTGACTGGCGCGGACCTGAATTACGCGTACCTGTCTGACGCGAACCTGAATGGCGCGAACCTGAGTGGCGCGGATCTGAGTAGCGCATTTCAATGGCAATTTGCAACATGGACACTTGCAACCTACAACTCAGACACACAGTTCCCTCCAAAGATGGACCCCGATGCACTTGGCATGCGACATGTAGAGCAGACCATTGTCGTAGGCGGTGGCGGCTATTCAAATATTCAAGACGCCATTGATTCGATTGGCGACGACTGGACTGGACCAACAGAGATTCTGCTAATGCCAGGCGTATATACAGATATCCATCAGCAAGTTGTGAATACAAATGGCAAAGAATTATGGATCCACAGTGATCAAGGTGCAGATGTCACGTTTATAGACGGCGAAAATACAAGACGCGGTATTGTTTGCATTTCGGAAGAAGACAACGTGATTATTGAAGACATCACAATTAGGAACTGCTACGCACAGCATGGCGCTGGCATATGGCTAAGCACAAGCAGCCCTCAGATAATTCGTTGCGTACTTGATAACAATGAGGCATATGGCTTTGGTGGTGGCATGTATATTCAAAACACCGCATCTCCTACATTAGAACTTTGTAAATTTACAAACAACACAGCTGTCGATGGCGGTGGAGTCAAAAACTATGGGAACTCCCCTACATTTACAAACTGCACTTTCTTTAACAACTCCGCAGAGACTGGAGGCGGTGCACATAACTACGGCTCTCATGCAACGTATGACGGCTGCGTGTTCCTAGAAAATAACGCTTCAGATTTTGGAGGCGGTATACATAATGAATTTGGAAGTAGTCCAGACTTCATAAATTGCACAATAGATGGCAATACCTCGGAAACTGGCGGCGGCTTCAGAAATGATGCATCTAGCAATCCAACCTTAACAAACTGCAGTATTGTGAATAATGTCGCAACAAATGGCGGCGGCGTTCAAAATCACAATAGTAGCCCATCATTCAACAATTGCAGTATTGAAAACAATACTGGGATTGGAATGTTGAGTTTGTTAAAGAGCAACCCATCGCTTGAGAATTCCTCTGTCTGTGACAATTTACCTGTGAACATAGAAGGTCCTTACGCTGACTTAGGTGGAAATACTATTTGCGTCGTAGAATGTGAATCTGATGTGAACAGTGATGGCACTGTAAATGTTCATGATTTGCTTCAAGTCATTGCCGCCTGGGGCAATCCTGGTGGGGATGAAGACTTAAATGATGATGGGACTGTGAATGTCCATGACATCCTTGTACTAGTTGGTGCTTGGGGCGCTTGTCCGTAATGAAAGTGCTCGCACAAACCTTAGTTCTTACAGCATTGCCTACAGTCCTATTGTTAAAGACAAAAACATGTATATAGCAATCTATATAAAACAATATTGAGGCATGATTTAGGGGTTAAAAATCGATTATGGACTCTATTTTCTTGATTTAAACGAAAAGAGTTGTTTTAATAGTGTGGGAGATTCTAATGTCATATTTAAACATTCTTGTGGCTACGGCCTTTACAGTTTTAACGTCAATAACAACATCAGCATCTGGTTCTGGTGCTTGCTGCTTTAATGTGGCGGATTGTTACGAAATGCCTGAAAGTAAATGTGCTGGCAATGGTGGCACATACATGGGCGATGGGACAACTTGCAATGAAGACGGAAGTTGCGC
This sequence comes from Planctomycetota bacterium, assembly GCA_036338245.1. Taxonomy (GTDB): domain Bacteria; phylum Planctomycetota; class Phycisphaerae; order Phycisphaerales; family SM1A02. Next base: position 1,524 of record JAYZCQ010000038.1, on the reverse strand, counting down.
TAATGCAGGTGCTTGTTGTTTTGATTCAAGCTCCTGTAATCTAATGCTTCTGTCTGAATGTATTGGTTTTGGCGGTAACTATATGGGTGATGGTTCATTCTGTAACGATGACGGAAGTTGTTATAACTCAGGAGCATGTTGCACTGATTCAGATAACTGTAGTATTTTGCTCTTAAATCAATGCATCTTTATTGGCGGTACTTATAGCGGTGACGGTTCGTTGTGTAATTACGATGGCACCTGCTACGAATCAGGTGCATGTTGTTTTGATGAATATACATGCAACATTACTTTAGAAGTTGATTGTTTGGACAGTGGTGGCAGTTATGGCGGCAATGGTTCAATCTGCGGAAATGATGGCGAATGCCCAGAAGGTTACATGATTGCAGCATGCTGTTTAAATGACAATAACAATTGCCAAGAGTTGTCCCAAAAAGAGTGCCTTGCTGCGCAAGGTGAATACCTAGGCCTTGGTGTTCAGTGCTCAGATGCAAATATTTCTTGTACGGATGCTACGAATACAGGGGCTTGTTGCTATGGCGTTGAAAACTGTGAGGTGTTGACGTTAAGTGAGTGCGTTGGATATGAAGGTACTTTTATGGGCGATGGGACAAATTGCAATGATGACGGAAGTTGCGCTAATGCAGGTGCATGTTGTTTTGATTCAAGCTCCTGTAATCTAATGCTTCGGTCTGACTGTATTGGTTTTGGCGGTACCTATATGGGTGATGGTTCATTCTGTAACGATGACGGAAGTTGTTATAACTCAGGTGCATGTTGCACTAATTCAGATAACTGTAGTATTTTGCTCTTAAATCAATGCATCTTTATTGGCGGAACTTATATTGGAGACGGCTCATACTGCAGTAGCGATGGTTCCTGTTATGCCTCAGGGGCATGTTGTTTTAATGATGGCAGTTCATCATGCTATGAAATACTAGAGGAAGAATGCATTGCAAATGATGGCATATATGCTGGGAATCAAATGCCATGCAACTCAGATAATACTTGTCCTGACTCATATAATTCTGGCGCATGCTGTATCAATAATGGATGTTTAAATATGACAGAGTATGCTTGTGAAAACTTAAGTGGCATTTATCAAGGTGACAGTAGTTTTTGTGAAGACGGAGATGTTGTATGTGTTAGTTCATGTGCTGCCGATCTTGACGGTGATGGTGAAGTGAAAGTCGCTGACTTGTTATTACTTATTGGTGCTTGGGGAGTTTGCCCGTAATGAAATTGTTCTGCCTGGGGCTATTTACTTTCACTATTTGCACATGTTCATTTGCAGATATTTATCAGTATGCAGATTGCGACGGGGATGAAAATTTACTATTAACTGAGATTGATCCAGAACCTTACGTTGATTTATCAAACATGTACCTAAGCTGCGCAGAGCTGACTGGTGAGAACCTAGAAGGCGCAAATCTCGAATTTAGTTTATTAGTTGAAACGTATTTGAGTTTTGCAGAACTTACTGGCGCTAATTTGGAAGGTGCTAATCTATCACAGGGATACTTG
>JAYZCQ010000037.1:0-15052 GCA_036338245.1 Planctomycetota bacterium | reverse complement strand
ATCATCGCCATCTTTTGGCTGACCAAAGACTTGGTTGTGCAGAACACATACCGTGTCTGCTGCAATCACAACCCCTTCTTGTTCGCACTGCTGTACTACATCAATGGCTTTAAGAACAGCAAGCGACTCCACCCACTTGATTGGCATCATTGCCCCAATGTCAAGCACACCATCGTCGATTAATGGCAGGACAACGCGAGGGTCAAAACCATGCTCACGCAATAGTTGCAACCGACGCGGGGATTGACTGCCAAGAACGAGGTTGCCCATCGATTACTGCTTCCCTAACAAATCATCAATACGAGCCAGAACTGTTTGAGTATCAATCTGTTTCATTATTGAATCACCAATAGAGTTGTCTTTAAAGTGAATATTGGAATAATTGACAGGCGCGGAAATCACAGCAGAAAGTTGCTCATAGGGTCCCACTTCAATTGGGTTCGTTGGACCATATAAGGCAATGAGTGGAACGCCATAACCAACACCAATATGAATCGCTGCGGAATCATTTCCAATCAATAGTTCGCTGCGTGAAATGACTGCCATTAGTCCACCGACTGATAGTTCGGGAAGCACGTTAATCACGCCATCAAGTTGAATGAGTTCTTCGATTTGCTCTTCTTCATTCGGAGCGCCAACAACAACTACTTGCTTGCCCGCATCTTGAAGATGGAGCGCGACCTCGCAGAATCGTTCTACTGGCCACTGTTTTGATGCCCACCTTGATGTTGGTGCAAGGACTACATAATCGTTAACGCCATGCTGCTTTCGATACTCAGACCACCATGCTTCTGCGTACTGCGGTGTATATAAGCGCATGTCCTTAATCACTTGAATACCTATGCACTCAATGAGTTCAAGCATGTTGTCAACTGTGTGCGGCGATGTTACTTGCACCCGATTGGTATACCCAAGCCAGCCAAATTCCCGCGCGTGGTCAGGACCAATGCGTTGCTTGGCACATGTCGAAAGCGCGATCATCCCACTTCGACCTAATCCCTGACCGTCAACGACTAGGTCATAGGATGCGTTTTTCAATGACTTCGTAAGCAACTTCACTTTTTTAAATCCGCTTGGTGTATACCATCGCTTAAGTTCATGACGCGGAAATGGAATAGCGCTACGAATCGCTGGATGTTCAGAAACAGCATCAATAAACTCGGATTGAACAAGCCAATCGATAGCAGCATCCGGGAATGCGGCATGTAAACTGGCTACAACCGGAACGCTTCGACACACGTCGCCAAGGGCGCTTGGGCGAATAAACAAGATGCGTTCTGGGGATGCGGTTGCCATTGGGTGCACATCGTACCCGCAAGCAGAAGACCTGAAAAACAGGAAACCATGCAATCGGCACTTGACAGCAAGGCTTTTGGGGTCAATAGTTACCCTTATATTAGGTTTCACACCACATGAGTACCCCCCCTGAAGACACAAAACCGGCTGCTAGCCAACCTGAGCGAACTGGCAGTCCAGGCGCATCAACGTTTGGTTTTGAAACAATGCTCGGCAAACTCATTGTCGACATGGGTCTAGTAACTGATGATGAGCTTGAAGAATGCCGCAGTTTGTTGCAAGATGCAGATGGCAACGCCACGGGACATACGCTCACTGACATTTTGGTCAATCACCAGTATGCAACAAGCAGGCAAATTCAAAGACTCCAAGCAGATTTTGACACACGTAAATCTACGCAGCGTATTCAAGGGTACAAAATCATTCGAAAACTTGGTGCAGGTGCTATGGCGACCGTCTTCCTTGCACAGCAAGAAAGCCTCGATAGGCCAGTAGCAATTAAAGTTCTACCTAAAAAGTTTTCTGAGAACGAAGACTTCATCGAACGCTTTTACAAAGAAGGTCGCGCTGCTGCAAAACTTAATGATGCGAACATCGTGCAAGCGTATGATGTTGGCCAATCCGGAGACTACCACTACTTTGTCATGGAGTATGTGGATGGCGAAACGGTGTACGACCAAATCGTATCTCGTGGCAAACTTGGTGAAGCAGATGCTCTTCCAATTATTGAGCAAGTTGCAAAAGCCCTGATGCACGCACACGAGCGTGGCTTTATTCACCGCGACATTAAGCCAAAGAACATCATGATTGCGAAGAATGGTGACGTTAAACTTGCCGATCTTGGTCTTGCACGCGCGCTTGATGATAGAGATGCAGCAGAAGCCGAAGCAGGCCGTGCGTATGGCACGCCATACTACATTAGTCCGGAACAAATTCGTGGTAGAAAAGACATTACACCTGCTGCTGACTTGTACGGATTGGGCGCGACGCTCTATCACATGGTGACCGGCAATGTCCCGTTCCCTGGGAAGAACCCATCGGATGTTATGCATCGGCATTTAAAGCAAGCGCTTGTGCCACCTGACCATGTCAACCCATCACTTTCTGCAGGCTTTTCTCAAGTGATCGAGATGATGATGGCAAAAGATGTTTCTCAACGATACCAGAGTGCTTCTGATTTGCTTGAAGATTTAGTAACGGTGAAGGAAGGCGGCATCCCCCAGTTTGCTCAACCAACACTTGACTTTGCGATGCTTGCTGAAGTCGCACAAGAATCAGCGCCGGCGCAAGCAATTCCAACAACGACGCATGCGCCGCAATCAAATAAAGAACTTCAGTCGATGTGGCTCTACCTCTTTATCGGCAGCGTATTGATCAACCTGATTCTGCTTGTTGTAATGCTTGTGAAGTAACTAAACAATCATCTTACACAGTCGCTTTTTGCTTTTCCCAGTCAGCTAAAAATGCAGCAAGCCCTTTATCTGTGAGTGGGTGATGCATCATTTGCTTAATGACTTTATATGGAACTGTGACAACGTCTGCCCCAACAAGTGCACATTGAACAAGATGCATTGGATGGCGAATGGATGCCGCAAGCACTTTCGTTTGGAACCCATAGTTGTCATAGACAGTTCGGATTTGTTGAATGAGGTCCATTCCATCTGCGCCAGTGTCATCAATTCGTCCAATGAATGGACTAACAAGGAACGCTCCCGCTTTTGCAACAAGCAACGCTTGAAGCGGTTGGAAACAGAGTGTCATGTTAACTTTTATATCTCTATCTGCAAGAGTTTTACACGCTTTCAAACCTTCAACTGTTGATGGAAGTTTAATCACGATGTTGTTTGCAATTTCGATAAGGTCATTGGCTTCATCAATCATTGCGTCATGTTCAAGTGAAACGACTTCAGCGCTGACTGGGCCAGTGACGACTTCACAAATCTCCGCCATGCGGTTGTGAAAATCAACGCCTTCTTTTGCAATCAGGCTTGGATTCGTTGTCACACCGTCAAGTACGCCGAGTTCAGCTGCTTCGCGGATTTCATCAATGTTTGCGGTATCTATATATAGTTGCATTGGGCATATTGTACCGCACATTACTTCAAGGAATGTATGATTGTGAACATGAGTATTAAAGAAAGAATCGAAACTCTTGGTCACACACTCCCTATAGCACCAACGCCAGTTGCGAACTACATTCCTGCAATCAAAAGTGGCAATGAAGTCATGACCAGCGGGCAGGTTCCTTTTGTGAATGGAACCAATCAATTTACGGGCTCTATCCCAAGCAAGCAAAGCGTTCAAGATGGCGCAAAAGCTGCTGAGCTTTGCGCACTCAATGCGATTGCTGCTGCTGCGACTGTTCTTGGTGGCGATGTCAACCGCATCACAGGAGTAAAGTTACTCAAGGTGTATGTCGCAAGTGATGCAGGGTTTGGCGACCATCCAATAGTCGCCAATGGAGCAAGTGATTTGATGGTTGCAATCTTTGGCGATTCAGGCACACATATAAGGGTTGCCTTGGGTGCAATTGGACTCCCGCTTGAATCTACAGTTGAACTTGAAGCCACTTTTACAATTGCTGAATGACCAATAAAGCCATAAACATTATCGGACATAGTGATTTTCTTGTTATTTCTAGACTTTTTCACATTGCCGGAATCTTTTACCCTTCCAAACATGTATAGATAGTAGTACCCTGTGGTATTCAGACCGGCGTGGCAACTCTATTATCGCGATTCAGTTGACCGCACTTATTGCCCTAACGGGCGAAATTATCCAAGCCGCACTGGTCGACATTTCGACGCAATACTGCCTTGTTGGTGGTGTTGTCAGTGCGGCAGTTCCTTTAACAAATGATTCAGGGATTGCCATGGATTGTGTTGCGATGGTGCAACTCTTCCTTCATTTCCTCGATTACGGTTGACGTAAGATTGTGAACCGCGTGTCAGGGCGCTTCGTAGTTGTCACCTGTTGCACGACCGTAAACGACTAAGATTTTTTGTTTTAAGAATGGAGAATATTCCTATGAAAAACACTAAAAGAGGTTTTACTCTTATCGAACTACTCGTCGTCATCGCGATTATCGCGTTGTTGATGGGTCTTTTGCTTCCAGCTCTTGCGAAAGCGCTCGGCAATGCTCGTGTCCGTAAAGATCAAGGACAACTCAAAGGTGTTGTTGCAACATATGCAATCTTCGCTGAAGCAGACAAAGATGAACAATACCCAATCCCTGGAAAAATCAACCGACTTCCTATCAACATCGACACAAGTGTGTTCGGTGGTAGCCACGCATATGACGATGGCTCAGGTGGTGGCGTAACTGGTGATCAACAACTCCAAGGTAAGGGTGAAATTGATTACGACATTAACATCTCAGCGTGGCTTCACTCTGCAATGATTGGCGACAACTACTATGAGCCAAGCATTCTCATCAGTTCAAATGAAAACAACCCTATGGTTGTTGCAAAAGGTGACCAAGGCGTAAATGCTGAAGAACTTCCTTACGATTACTCAGCAATCGATGTTGGTAACGACATTTATTGGGATCCACTATTCTCTGCTGACATTACAGGCGCTGGCAACTCAGCGGCTCCTGATGGTGGACAGGCAGGTGGTGTAAACGATGCTTGTCATACGTCATACGCAAACTTGGCGCTATGTGGTCAAAGGCTTAAAAAGTATTGGACAAATGGTGATCACCATAACGTCATTCTTTCAAGTCGTGGACCTCAACACGGTTACAGCACCGGTGATAATTTCTCAAAATCACCGACGCTCCAACTTTATGGACCAACAGAGAAATGGGAAGGCATCTATGTGACAGCAGATGCTTCATCACATTACGCTCAGTCCATGTGGTTCGACGCAGTCACTTACAAAGCTCAAGATGACCTTGTCCCAGTTGCTGACAACGCGTTTGCTGCTGACTTCATTGATTACGATCATGATGGCGGAGCAGACTATGGCAACAACGGCGGACCTTCAGGCGACTGCTGGATGACGCTAAGCGTCCTCTCATCAAAAGCAGACGTTGCTGATGTCTGGGATATCTTGTTACCGTAACTTTTGTTTACCGATTTAATTGGAGGTTTCATTCAATGAAACGCAATACACATAAAAAAGGCTTTACGCTCATCGAACTGCTCGTTGTGATGTCAATCATTGCATTGCTTCTTAGTATTTTGATGCCTGCACTTGGTCGTGCAAGAGCTGAAGCCATGTTAACCAAAGACCAAACTCAGGTGAAATCAATTTACTCTGGTTTCTCCTTTTGGGCACCAAGCCATAACGGCAATTACCCAATCCCTGGTCTTGAACAACGATTAGCTGACCCTTCAACGGGCAACTTTATCAAAGGTCGTGGACCAGAAGATCTTCTGGTCAATGACCACGCATCAATGCTCTCAATGTGCATTATGCAACAACTCTTTACACCCGACGTTCTCATCGCTCCAACTGAGCAAAGTGACGTTGTGTACCCAATGGAGTTTTATGATTATGAGGTTTATAACGCATCACCAAATGAATGGACATTCTGGGATGTTAACTTCATGAATGACCTAGAAAATAACTGCAATAACAGTTACGGCATAATGCCAATTACTGGTAAGCGTAAGCACCAAAACTGGGGCGTGAGCACTAACAACCCAACTGGCTATGCAGTTATTGGCACTCGTGGTCCTCAAAATGGTATTGAAGACCCAATCAGCCAAGCAAACCTATTCCACGGTATCGACCGAAGTTGGAAGGGTGTTACAACGTTTGGTGATGGTCACACAGAGATTCTTGAAACGTTCTACCCAATTTCATCCACATTTGTTAATAGCAATGGTGAAGCTGTGGCAGACAACATCTTCGCTGAAGATGCAGACCAAGCTGTAGACAATGACTATGGCAACGGTTTAGGCCAAGGCGGTGACATTATCCTGACTCACGTCATGCAAGGCGAAGTCACAGATAATGGCAAGGGCGGAGGCTGTTCAGGTTTCCTATTCGATTAATTTCTTAATCGAATTATTAGTCTGAAATGACTTGCCGGCTGCAGCCATGTGCTGCAGCCGGTTTTTTCATGGAAGATCAACGGTTACAATATGTACATGCTTGCGTTCATCACATTAGCAATCAGCATTGCGTGTTCAATTGACTCGCCCGATCCTGTGCCTAGTTACAGACAAGCGTCAACCGTCGCAATCATTCCAATTGAAGGCGCTGTTGATAATGTGACTGCTCATTCTTTTGAACGCCGCCTTCAAGATGCCGCTGATGCTGACGCTGTTATTATCGAATTGAACACGCCGGGCGGCGACCTCATGTCGACGCTTGAAATCTGTTATCAAATTAAGAACCATGCACCATCAAATACCGTTGCGTGGATTAAACCGCATGCTTTTTCCGCTGGCACCATCATCGCACTTGCTTGCAGAGACATCATCATTTCAGAGGGCGGCATGTTTGGCGACGCCGCGCCCATCAACGCTATGGGCGTGCCTCTGCCCGACTCTGAACGCGCGAAAATTGAATCGCCAATTCTCGCCGAAGTAATCGATTCAGCAAGGCGTAATCATTATGACGAAAGGCTCGTTGAAGCGTTTGTGAGTGTTGGGATTGAATTGTGGCTCATTAAAAATATAAATACAGGTGAAACTATTTGCGTCAACGCTCGCGAATATAAATCAATTTTTGGCGAGTTGCCGCCGCAAAATTTCACGCCAATCTCAACAAACGAGGTGATGCAACAATCGTTTACACCTTTCTTTCAACTTGACGATATCAATGGGGATGAAGCGTACGATCCACTCTTTGTTCAAGAGCTCCCTACCAGTCGAACGAATGTTGCAGACGAATCACAAGCCGATTGGAAACTCATCAAGCAAATTGTGCCAAGTGACCGCCTTCTTACTTTGAAACCAACAGAGGCGTCGCAATATGGTTTTATCAAACATGTTGTGTCTAACCAACAAGATGTGAAAGATTGGTTCGGTGCAAATACGCTCAAACGAATTGAACGAAGCTGGTCCGAAGCATTGCTCTCACTTCTATTGAGTTGGCCAGTTAGGCTCGCACTTATCGCACTCTTTGTCATCTGCATTGTCGTCGAGTTTTCAACTGGAACATCAGGTGCGTTTGGCATCGCCGCTTCAATTTGCATGGCGATTCTAATGGGCGCGCCATGGATTGTTGGGCTTGCCCAATGGTGGGACGTACTCTTTGTATTGCTTGGACTCATTCTCATAGTGTGTGAAGTCATGGTCGTGCCGGGAACTGGCTTTACTGGATTTACTGGCGTGGCATTTCTGCTTGTTGGCATGGTTGGCAGTTTTGTTTCAGGTGATCTCACAACGCCTGAAGGTCAAACACAACTCGTTGTTGGACTCTCTACAGTTGTTGGCGGTTTCGCCCTTGCTGGAGTTGCCACTTGGTTCATCGTGAAAAAATACGGCGCATCCCCTGCACTGACTAGACTTGTCCTTGATGATGCACTTGATGTTCCAATTTCAGATAAGCACAAAGCGCCAACGATTGGAATCACTGCAATTGCCTCGACAGACCTACGCCCTTCTGGCAAAATCATGATTGATGACGTTTTATATGACGCAATAACAAGTGGAAGTTGGATTTCTCAAGGCGCAACTGTTAAAATCATTCAGACAGGACTCACCCTTGAGGTTGAGAAAGTTGAAGCATGACCCTACTACTCCTCCAAGCAACAACCGAAAACGCTTCCCCAATCATTTGGGCGTTTATTCTCATTGGCATTGCACTCATCCTGTTTGCGTTGGAGATTTTTATTCCATCTGGCGGGCTCATCGCACTCGTTGGCAGCGTCGCGGTAATTGGTTCACTCGTTGCGTTTTACATGCATGATGCAAACACTGGTCTTGTTGCAACAGCAATCTACATTGTGCTTGCGCCGGTGCTCTTCTGGATTGGATTTAAGATTTGGGCGGCATCACCACTAGCAAAACAAATGATTCTTGGCGGCGTCGTTTATGAAGACTCAGATGAAGCGAAGCAAGTGATGAAGGCACGCCAAGCTGCAGATACTGCAGAAATTGAAGCCCTCGTTGGCAAACAAGGTGAAGCTGTGACAGTCCTAAGACCCATTGGCACTATTCGCATTGATGGGAAGCGATATGACGCCATGGCAGAGACCGGCAGCATAGAATCTGGGGCAACAATTGAGGTTTCCACCGTTTACGACAACCAAATCAAGGTTCGTGAGGTCTAAACAACACTTGAGTTTGGCGGGGAATTGCGGGGAGTGGTACACTATCTACTCAGAGAATTGAAGGGAATTTAATCATGACAACAACACTTGCATCAGCTTGGCTTATTGGCGGCGTCATCATTGGCGGGATATTCCTGCTCATTTTTGTTGCGTTTGCGTTCCAATACATTGGGCTTTACCTACAAGCGTGGGTCAGCGGCGCTAAAGTCGGGTTCATCGACCTCATCATGATGCGGTTTAGAAAAGTGAACTCTAAATCTGTAGTCATCAACCGAATCAGTGCCAAAAAAGCTGGTCTTGAAATTTCAACAGATCAACTTGAAGCCCACTACCTTGCCGGCGGTCGAATCACGAACGTTGTTCGCGCAATGATTGCCGCTGACAAGGCGAAAATCGACCTTGAGTGGGAAAACGGAACTGCGATTGACCTTGCTGGTCGCGACATTATGGATGCTGTCCATACATCTGTTGACCCGAAAGTGATTGATTGCCCATCACAATCAAGTGGCAAAAGTACCATTGACGCTGTTGCTGGTGATGGTATTCAACTCCGAGCAAGAGCGAGAGTAACAGTGCGAACTAACATCGCTCGGCTTGTTGGTGGTGCAACTGAAGAAACAATTATCGCTCGTGTCGGCGAAGGCATCATTTCAACAATTGGCTCAGCGGAAACGCACCTTCAAGTGCTTGAAAATCCTGACAATATTTCAAAGACTGTGCTTTCAAAAGGTCTTGATGCTGGCACTGCATTCGAAATTCTTTCGATTGATATTGCAGACGTCGATGTTGGTGAAAACATTGGCGCGACATTGCAAGCCCACCAAGCTGAAGCTGATAAAGCACGCTTCCAAGCTGAAGCGGAAAAACGTAGAGCAATGGCTGTCGCACAAGAAGCGGAATACCGAGCGGAAGAACAAAAGAACCGCGCGCTTGTTGTGCTTGCTGAAGCAGAAGTGCCAAAAGCAATGGCAGATGCATTTAGAAAAGGCAACTTTGGCGTCATGGATTATTACAACATGAAGAACGTCATCGCAGACACCGACATGCGATCATCCATCGCTGGAGACGCGGAAGAGTAAACGATGACAACTACGACTAAACCAACACCAGCCATTTTGGGTGGTGACTCTGTCGTCACCCTAGACCAAAGCGAAGCAAACAGATGGCCAATCATCACAAAAAATGATGAACAAGCCGTCCTTGATGTCATGCGCAGTGGCAACCTTTCAATTCATCCAATTGTTCAAACGCTAGAAGACGATTTCAAAGGGTTAACCAACCGCAACTTTGCACTTGCACATAACAATGGCACGGCGGGGATTCTTGCAGGACTGCATGCTGTCGGCGTCAGACCCTTCGATGAAGTCATTGTTCCATCTGCAACATGGTGGTCAAGCGTGATGCCAGTTTTACATTGCGGCGCGGTCCCAGTGTTTGCTGAACTTGAACCAGAGTGTCTTGGACTTGATCCTGCTGACATCGAACGAAAGATTACTGAAAAAACAAAGGCAATTGTTGTTGTGCACCTTTTTGGCATGCCGTCAAAGATGGATGAAATCATGGCTATTGCAGAGAAGCACAATCTTAAGGTCATTGAAGATGCATCACATGCTCACGGCGCTGTTTACAAAGGTAAGCCGATAGGCTCGTTTGGCGATGTGAGCATCTTTAGTCTGCAAGGCAACAAACTCTGCCCAGCTGGCGAGGGCGGCATCATGCTCTGTGATGATGAAGAAGTTTGGGAAAACGCTGTCCGTCTTGGACACTATGAAAAACTGCTTGGTCTAGAGTCGAAGAACAAGTACTTTGCAGCAACTGGCTTTGGCTTCAAATTCAGAATGGCTCCAATGTCAGCAGCACTTGCCCATGAACAGTTCAAGCACATGCCAGAACGTAATGCAAGGCGAAATGAAAACTGCATTTATCTATCTGAGCAACTTCAAGATATAGGTATTGAAACATTCATGGCAACTGAAGATGTCACGCGTGTTTATTTTGAGTTTCTTGTTCGATATGATGAATCGAAAACAGATTTACCAATTGGCGACTTAGCAAAAGCGCTTCAAGCAGAAGGCGCACATGTCGCTGCGCCAAGGTATCCACTCCTTCACCAACAGCCAGTCTTTACCCACAGCGTTTGGTCAAAGATTGCACGCCTTCCCGCAACAGAAGAAAATCCAATTCATCAATACGACCCTGCTGACTTACCAAGCACAACAATGGGCAATGGTTCACTTTTAAAACTTCCATCATTCCCTTCAGCAAGCAAAGAATTGCTCGACCAATATGCGCACGCTTTCAGAAAAGTCCTTGCGCGCTCAAATGACATCCCAAGAACAAACTAAATCACCGCCTGATGCAGACGCTGTCATTCATCAATTGACGCATCCATTCAATCGCGGAATTGGGTGTTTGTTGCTCTGCGCACTCCAATTCGTAAAATGGTTGAAGCGAATCTCATGGACAGTAACCGGCACTGAAAATGTCAAGCCACATGAGATGCCCGTTCTCTTTGCCTCTAATCACACAAGTCATGTTGACACACATGTCATCATGGACGTGCTTCCAAAAGATATTCGCAGTCGCACAGCAGTTGCCGCAGCGTTTGACCACTTTGCAGATGCAGATGGCAAGTCAATTCATAAGCGAGTCATTCAGCTTCTTGTTGCGTCTCTTTGGAATGCATTTGGCATTGAGCGAAGAAAATCCCCACTTCGTTCAATTCGGACGATGCAGTCGCTACTTGAAAAGAATTGGTCGATTGTGATTTACCCAGAAGGCACGCGAAGCAGGACGGGTGACATTGCGATTTTTAAGCCAGGTCTTGCTATTGTCGCAAAAAAATCCAATTCCCCTGTGATTCCAATCTGCGTCAAAGGCGGCTTAACGGTCCTTCCAGAAGCAACGTACATCCCAAAACATGGCAAAATCAGTATTTCGTTTGGAAAGCCACTCTATTTTGTCGAAAGTGATACTTCTGAATCCTTTATGGAACGCGTTGAACAATCCGTTCGCGAGATGCATGCAGAATCATGACGCACTTACCCGCAACAGGATGGACTACCGTAGACCTTGCGCTACTCGCAGCAATGTTGCCGCTATTGTGCATGAGTGCATTTTTTAGTTGTAGTGAAACTGCAATCTTTAGATTAGGTCAAGCAAGCATCATTGAGTTAACCAATCGCAAATCGTCGCCCGCAAACGCGACGCTCTTTCTCGTTAAGCATCGCAGAACAGTGCTCATTACGATTCTCATAGGCAATATGACAGCAAACGTTCTTTACTTTGTTGTCAGTTCAGTTCTCATGCTAAACATGCCAAGTGGTTTTGCTGCTGAAGTTGGCATTGCTGTTAGTTCACTGTTAGCAATCATCGTGTTTGGTGAAGTAATACCTAAGATGGCAGCAACTGCAAGACCAATTAGGCTTGCGTTGTTACTTTCACCCCCTCTCTTACTTGTACATAGAGTTGTTTCACCGCTAAGAACATTAACCGATGTGTTTATTGTCACACCACTATCAAGACTCTTTGCGTCAAGTGAGCCAGAACCTCTAAAAGCGGATGAGCTTGCCGCGCTAGTTGAACACTCATCTTCTGATGGCATCATTGATCAGTCAGAGCAACACGTTCTTTACGAAGTTGTCGAACTCTCGCGGATTCGCGTTCGCGAGATCATGACGCCAAGAGTGCATATGGTTTCGCTTCCGTCGACTGCAACTGAAGGTGACATCAAAGATATCGTTGCGAGAACTCGTTTGACTCAGTTGCCAATGTTTGGCGAAGACATCGACGACATCGTTGGCATGCTTCACACCAAACGGTATTTGCAACGCAGTGTTGATGGGCCATCGCTCGTGAAGGCGAGCATGACTAGACCGCAATACATTCCTCAAGTTGCAACACTTGACCAACTTCTCACGCACTTCCGCGAAACGAACACACGACTAGCAATCGTCGTTGATGAGTTTGGCGGTACTGCTGGTCTTGTCACACTTGAAGACGTGCTTGAAGAACTTATTGGCGAGATTGGCGGCGAGCATCTTGGCGACATGCAAGAACCCTTTAAACAAGAGGATGGTACTTGGCTCATCGACGCGCACACAAACGTACGCCAGTGGGCTGCTGCAACTGGCACGCTTTTAGAAAAATGCCCCGCTGCAACGATGGGCGGCCTCATCGCAGCAACGCTTGGGCGTATTCCTGAAGTTGGCGACTCAATCGAACTAGGCAACTTGACCCTCTCAGTTGATTCAATGGATGAGTACCGGGTGAAGACAATCATCGTTGCACTCAATGAGGTGATTACATGATGATTGAAATCTACATTTCAGTTGGCGTGCTGCTTATGGGTGTCATCATGAGTGCAATTTACTCCGGTCTTGAGACTGGTCTCTATACCATTAACCAGATTCGACTTGGCGTTCGCTCCTCAGCAGGCCTCACAAATGCAAGACGCTTACTTCGACTTGTCAATCATCCAACGCGAATGCTCGCAGTTCTGCTTGTGTGTAACAACATCGCAAACTTCCTTGCAAGTTATGGCGCTGCGAGATTGCTCAACACCACTACACTTAGCCCTTGGGAAGCGATTGGCATCAACGCTATTGTGATGATTCCGCTGCTCTTTATCTTTGGCGAAGTGTTGCCGAAAGACATGTTCCGCTCTCATACGGATACGTTGACATATAAGTGGAGCGGCGTTTTGCACATTACTGACAAACTGCTTTGGTGGACTGGCGTCGTACCACTCGTTGCCTCAATCGGCAAACTCGCACGGTGGTCGCTTGGCAGCGAAAGCGATTTTGAACCAACACCGCGAAGACGTTTTGGCTTACTCTTTAAAGAAGGCTTAGAAGGCGGCGTACTCTCTAACGAACAAATCACGCTTGCTGACAGAGCGCTTTCTATGAAATCGCTCACCGTGAAAAGTGAAATGATTCCGTGGATGCGAGTCTCTTGCATCGGCGCAAACGTATCCGTGAAGCGAAGAACGGCTGCAATCGGTCAAACCAAGTTCACGCGTTTGCCAGTTGTAAACGAGCAAGGCGTCGTTCGCGGCATCTTGCCAGTGCTTGCGGCACTGCTTAATCAAGATGCACCAACTGAAATGCTAACGACTACGCCCCTATTCATTGCACCTGATACGCCCGTTAGAGTTGCACTTCAACAACTCCGCGAATCAGGCGCGCACATGGCGATTGTTACTGGTCCAAAAAATACGCCCGCTGGCATTGTCACACTGAAAGATTTAGTTGAGCCACTTGTTGGCGAATTAGGCGCTTGGTAGCGCAATGTCTTGCAAATCAATCTCGATTGATTTGCGGTTTCTGAATTCATTAACAGACAACTTTCCGATGAGGTGAATCGTCGCACCCCGCGAAATTATGTCACTAACTTCGCCTTTCCCCCACCAAACACAACGGATTCTGCCCTTGGCATCGCCAACGTGCATATTGAGGTGCGTCCCCTCTTTCCCCATCCGTTTCACATCATCGACCTTCACATGCTGAATCACTGCAATTGGCGTTTTGTTCCCAATTCCAAATGGCGCGAGATTTTCAAATGCAGCAATGTTAATGTTCTTGATGTCATCAATTGTTAGCATCACATCTGCATCAACTGATGGTTTAGGGCTATCTAAATGCTCATTAGCAAATGCGAGCATCGAAGACTTTAATGCATCAAAATTAGATTTTTGAATCGTAAGACCTGCTGCCATGTCGTGCCCGCCAAAGTGTTCAATCAACTCACTGCACGCATTAAGCGCGTGGAAAATTGAAAACCCCTTGATGCTTCTTGCTGAACCGACGTAGTTATCGCCATCTTCAGCAAAAAGAATCGTTGGGCGGTAGTGCGTTTCAACACACTTACCCGCAGCAACTCCAACGATGCCTCGCTGCCACTTTTCATTTTTCAACATGATGATATTCGGAAGCATTTCTTCTTGAGCAATCATCTCAAGGGCTTCTTCAACAATGTTTTTCTGAATGCGTTGTCTTTTTCGGTTCAACCCAGCAAGTTCACTGACTGCTTCGGTCACAAGCGGTTGTTTCAATTTTGTTAAAACGTCAACTGCAGTTGATGCATGTGCAAGTCGTCCAACTGCGTTAATCATTGGCGCAATACCAAAACTAATATCGCTTGCTCTGAGGTTCTTTTCTAAAAGTCCTTGTTCACTCAGAAGCGCCTGAACGCCCTCGTTTGTTGATGAACGCATTAACATTAATCCCCACCGTGTAAGAATTCGGTTTGACCCCTGAAGCGGCACCATATCCGCGACTGTTCCAATTGCTGTGATTGGGAGCATCGCAAGAAGCGTGTTTTTAAGTTCTTCTGTCACTTCATTACTTCCTGACCACGAACGTGCAAACGCCCAAGCAAGCATGTACGCCACACCGACGCCTGCAAGCGGAGTTGCAGATTCGTTTTCAAGTGTCGGGTGAACAATGCTTGCGCAATCTGGAAGCGTTCCGTCTTCAAGAGGCTTGTGGTGGTCTGTGATGATGAGGTCAATGCCTTTTTCTT
>JAYZCQ010000036.1:0-12540 GCA_036338245.1 Planctomycetota bacterium | reverse complement strand
GTTCAGCGCCGAAAGTCGTTTTTTCACCTGCTGTATCGATGATATCTTTTGCTACCCACGGCACGCCATGGAGTGGGCCACGCCACTTACCTGAATCAAGTTCCTTATCAGCTTGGCGTTCTTGTCCAAGCGCGTGGTTGTCCATGAATGTAACAACACAATGGAGTTGTTTGTTGTAATGTTTGAGTCTTCGTATTGCAAGACGAGTGAGATGCTCACTTGTAACTTCTCTGTTCCTTAGCCATTGTGATAGTTTCCATACAGGCGCAAATGCAAGTTCAATGTCATCTGATGGGCATTGACCAGCAGGCGGAAGATTGCCTTCCTGCTCCATTGGGGTCACGGTGTTTAAGACATTTCCACTTAGAACGGGATTAAATGTTGTTGCTGGTGAAAGTGAATCAGGCAACTCGCCAAGTGAAGCACGAGCGGCGAACATGTCTTTTTGTTCTTGAATGGTATTAAGAATCTGAGCTTGCTCTTCTTCGGTAAAGGTGATGCCTGCTAAGTCGCCCGCGTGTTTAATTGCAGCGGTCGGAGCTTCGTCGTCTTGCCCGAATGCAGTTGATGAGCCGAGTGCTGCTAAGAATGCAGAGTGTGCAACAAAATTCCTTCGTGAAGTCTGTTTACTCTGTAGTTGCGTAGTAAAGTCGCCAGTATTCGTCTGTGCCATTAAACCTCTTATTCTTGTCTGCGTAATCGAGTGTAGTGTTTTGCGTAATATTAGCGTTTGCGCATCAATGCAAGCCCATCGCCAATCGGAATGAGCGTGAAATCCACGCGTTCGTCGTGGTGAAGTGCGTCTGTGAGTGATCTCGTTGCGACAGTATTTTCATCGTCATCAAAAGCGCTGTCTGCAACTTGCCCACCA
The DNA here is from genome assembly GCA_036338245.1 of Planctomycetota bacterium. Lineage (GTDB taxonomy): Bacteria > Planctomycetota > Phycisphaerae > Phycisphaerales > SM1A02. The sequence continues at coordinate 11,669 of JAYZCQ010000036.1, read as the reverse complement.
TAAAACATATTGTCAATAGCGATGATGCCGCCAACACGTATGAGCTGAAGTCCCAATTCATAGTAATTGTGACTATTGACTTTGTCAGCATCGATGTACATCATGTCAAACTCGCCAGTTTCTCCTGCATCTATGAGTTCTTGGAGAGTGTCAATCGCTGGTCCAAATCTCATATCTACCTTTGAATTAACGCCAGCTTTATCCCACGCTTTGGTTGCAATTGGCATATATTCATCTGTTAAATCGCATGCGACGACAGTTCCGTGATCTGGTAATACCTCTGCAACTGCAAGTGCGCTAGCACCAGTAAATACACCAACTTCAATGGTCTTTTGAGCGTTTAAGGAAGTAGCAAGAAACGCTAGAAACTGCAGTTGTTCAGGTGAGGTAATCATCAAGCCATCTTCATGTGAAGCAGTTTCTTGAAACAGGCTAAGAGACGCAGAAGATGTGCGAAGAGAATGGTTGTGAATCCATGTTGACATTGCTTCGCTGAGTTGATTGGTTTTGCTTGACATGCCCCATATCGTACAAAAGAACTGAGGTATACTCATGTAATGATTACTCAACTTTTAATTACTATTCTCATAAGTCAACTCGGTGACGGTTCATCCACAGTCCCAACCAAACGTGATGGCTGGCACCAAGAGCGTCATAACGCAATCAACAAAGTCGTTGAAGCCAATCAAGGCAAGGTTGATGTTGTCTTTATCGGCGATTCAATTACGCAGGGCTGGGAAGGTGCTGGCGCGAAGGCATGGGAAGAATCGTTTGATTCGTTTCGTCCCGTGAATCTCGGCATCAGCGGTGACCGAACGGAGCACCTCCTTTGGCGTTTTGACAACGGTAATTTAGAGGGTATTGCCCCGAAAGTTGCAGTCATCATGATTGGGACCAATAATTTTGGGTATCGCCAGGATACTCCTGAAGAAGTATATGACGGCGTTGTTGCAGTTGTTGAAAAGTTACAAGAGATAGAGCCAAAAATGCAAGTGCTTCTCCTTGACATTTTCCCAAGAGGTGCAAAGTTTAATCAAATGCGAGGCGAACTTTTGCAAGTCAATCAAGCACTACAAGCGACTTACAACGATGATGAAGATGTCACCTTTTACCCGATTGGCCATCACTTCCTTGAAGACGATGGAACAATATCAAAAGAGGTCATGCCTGATGAATTGCATTTGAGTGAAAAGGGTTACAAGATTTGGGCTGATGCAGTCGCGCCAAGAATTGCAAGAATGCTTGGTCGCTCAACACGCGGTGCGCCGCCAAGACCAAGGCAGCCGCTTCGCCGTTAACACGCACCCCAGTCGCTGACAATCTGTAGAACATCACTGACGTTTACATCACCGTCATCGTTGATGTCAGCATTGGTGTCACTTTGTCCCCAAGCATCAATGACTGCAAGTAAGTCAGTGACATCGACGAATCCATCGCCATCGATATCGCTATTGCACGCAAACACGCCATCGACGTAAATAGTTCCGGTCATGCCATCGTTGCAATGTGGAATGCAGTAGTAGGGGATGACTTCCGGAACGTCATTTGGAACAATCCATTCAAACACGGGATTAAATTTTGCTACTGTTCCATGAAAAAGACCGTCATAGGCGCAACTGGCTCCAGATGTCGCAGTGTGAGGGAACCCGCCCGTATACTGCCATTTGATTGTGTCTCCGGGTTGGACAGTAATCGTCTCTGGGCTAAACGACATGCCGCCACAATTTACGACATGTATGTCAGCAATACACACAGTTGCTATACAAAGTGAAAGGAATGTAATTTTGAACTGCATAGACCCTCTAGGCTACATGATTAAAAGCAAAAAGCAAGGAAATCTATTTCTCTTTAGCGAAAAGGTCGTCTTCAGTGTCTATTGTTTTATCAGGTCCTGAACTGACAACAATTACTTCCCCTGATTCCTTATGGATAAGGTGTAAGGGTTGATTCCAAGCATCGTGTAAATCATCAGGATGTGCGAAATCCGTTTTTACTAATGCTTCTATCGAATCAGGGTACGAGCCATGTTGCTCATGGTAAACCTGAATCGCTGATTGATGCATGTTGACAATGTTTTGAGTTATCACAATTCTTGCTTGTTGATTTGCTCTTGCAAGAGATGGTAGCAGCATTCCAAGCATGAGTGGTCCTAAAAGCAGAAACGCAAGAATGCCAAAAGCACTTAACACTAAACCAATTATTGCATACGTCTTTGGTTCTTTTCTTAAGCCGATAATTGACAGAATTAGACCCGGAATAGTAAGCAGCCAGCAACCGCACAAGAGGAGACCAGCAATAGAGCAGATGAGCCCCCATAGCCCCGCGCTATTTTTTTGTGCATTTGATGATCCGTTTTGAGGTGCTGATATATCTGCGTGCATGGTTTTTCCTTTTGCTGCCTTAAAATATTAGCAGATTAGGAGTTGTTCCTGCATTTTTCACTTGAAACCACATTACGAATCGTAACAATAGATGTTGATTATGAACTTAAACTGGAGAACGAAATGATTGTATCGACCACAGCATGTATTGTTTTAACTGCATTGATGGGACCAAATGAATCCAAACTCGTTGGCTCGCCTTCAAATCCAGGGGACACGGTAGGCTTTTCAGTTGCTATGGAAGGTGACACAGCGGTGCTTGGCGCGTATCGAAGGAATTACCCAGGAAACGGACCAAACTCTGGTTCACTTTATGTGTTTCAACATGACGAGCGTAATTGGATGCAAATTGAAGAACTTGCAGCGAGTGATGGCTCAGGTTTTGATTATTTAGGTTGGTCGGTAGAGATTGAAGGCGATGTCATTGCAGCTGGCGCAACATGGGCAGATGAACCAACTTTTACAAGTGGTGGGGTTTACATTTTTCGAAACAATGATGGCTGGGAAGAAGAAGCAATCATTGCGCCTGAAGATTTGCCTGTTGAAGCAAACTTTGGTCATTCGGTTGATTTAAGTACAACTCATCTCATAGTTGGTGCGCCATTCATCGATGGAGCGGTGAATGCTCAAGGAGCTGCGTATATTTTTTCTGAAGACGGCGGTGCATGGACACTAGAAACAAAACTAATGCCATTTGTTGATGGCGTTAACTTTGCTGGTGCATCAGTAGCAATTGACGGCAACCTTGCACTTGTAGGGGCTCCAAGAGATAACACCGATGGCGTTAGTTCCGGGAGTGTGTTTGTCTATCAGAGAGATACAAAAAACAATTGGCTTCTTTTACAACGAATAGTTCCAGACGAGCCCGAGGCGTATTCGTACTTTGGCAATGAAGTTGCAATTGAAGGCACAACTATTCTTGTAGGTGCAGAATATGCAAACAATGGCGGTGCGAACGTCGGAGCAGTCTATCTGTTTGAATATGACAATGGAACAATCCAACAAACTCAAATGCTTTCACCCAATGAGGGGTGGTCTTGGTCACACTTTGGTTCAAGTATTGATATCGATGGTGATACCGTTGCAATAGGTGCTTATGGTAGCCCTCAATCAACGGGATGCGCGTATGTATATGCTCGCAACAGTGATGGTCTGTATGAACAAACACATCAATTTGCGCCTAGTGATGGTTCATTTGGCAACCGATTTGGTCAATCAATTGGCGTAAGCGGTCAGAATGTCGTCGTTGGTTCGCCGTTTGCGATGAAGGAGCAGGGTGCTGGATATGCATATTCAGTAAATGCTCCCTTCAGAGGTGCAAGGATGTTAAGAGCGAATGACAATTTAAATCAAAATGGTGAGGTTCGTCTAGGTTTAGGATTTGAATACTTTGGGAATTTTGATGGCCATGATTATTTCTTGACTACAGAATCACTGGAGTATTATGATGCACATGAGATGTCGAATGTCTTTGCATCAGTCATTGGACGTTCAGCAAATCTTGTTACTGTAAACTCGCCTGAAGAGAGTGGTTTTATACAATCTATTAGTACGGAGTTGATGTGGATTGGGTATTCTGACCTGGCACAAGAAGGCATGTTTGCTTGGGACAGCGGGCAGCCAGATGATTGGACAGATTGGGGAGGCAGTGAACCAAACAAAAATGGTGGCACAGAAGACGTAGTTGTGATGAACTGGGCTTTTCCAGATGACACGGTTGGATGGACAGATTGGAAAGAACAGTTGCGATTCGCAAAAGCACTTATTGAAATCGATGGGGAGGCGTGCCAAGGTGATGCAGATTTCGACCATGATGTCGACGAAGACGATCTCATGATCATGCTTGAGGCATGGGGGGATTTGGCTGGTCCTGGTGATGTCAATAACGACGGCGTCGTCAATGTGACTGACCTGTTGTGGATATTAGGTTATTGGGGAGTGTGCCCGTAAAGTTACAGCGTGCAAGGACGCAAAGCGCTAGTTTTAAGGAGGATTTCTAATACTCAATGCAAGATTGTGTACACTAATTACATGATTCACTTGCTTAGCGTCCTACGCACAGTGTTTGGCATCGCTGTTGGGATTTTCATTGGTTCACTTTGCAATATGGGGATAGGGTTAGCAAACATACGCATTTTCCCAATGCCGGAGGGGATGTCGTTGTCAGATTCCTTTAATGAAGAAACTAAACAAGCTGTGCTTGATTGGATCGGTTCGCTTCCACAATCTGCGTTCATTCTCGTCTTAGTTGCGCATTTGTCGCAAGCATTTGTAGGTGGGCTTATTGCGGGACTGATTTCAAAGAACCACGTTCGCATTGCTGCAATGATTGTTGGTTGCGTCACACTTCTTGGCGGCGTCATGAACATGATGACAGTGCCTGCTCCTGTATGGTTATGGATTGAAATGCCTCTTTACATCGCGTGTGCGTGGTGGGCGGGCAATCTCGCAAGCAGTTTTAAGTCATCTCAGTAATTTACGAGCGGTTTTCTTGCGTCATTCAAGTGTTTCATCCATAATGTAGTTATGTTGATGCACTTTGCAATTTTCAGTTGCTTGCTTTTCAATGCAGGCATGCCGGGCGATAATTGTGGTAATGCCATTTTTATTACAGAAGGCGAGACGCAGTACGACACAACGAACTATACGGATAGTCCATATGGAAACGACAGCCCTTGTGACTTAATGGGCGAACTGTACAAAGACATTTGGTTTGCATATACACCTGAAGATGATGAACAAATAACAATTTCAACTTGTGATCCTGCGTCCTTTGACACAAGTCTCATCGTGTATGAACTTGGCATTGACTGTGAAGATTTGTCGTATGTGACTTGCAGCGGCGATGCTTTTAATGATGGCGAATGCCAGCCGTATCACTCCCTAGTTCAGTTTGTTCCCGAGATTGATTCTACGTACATTATCCGAGTTGGGGGATGGGTCCAAGATTCATATGGTCCAGGAACACTTACCCTTCAGCTCGGCGAAGAAGAACCACTCAACCCATGTCCGACAGATATTAACCGTGACTTAGATACAAACGTCTCTGACATACTTGCAATCATTAATGATTGGGGAAGTTGTTTAGAGTGCGATAGTGACATTAACGGCGATGAGTTTGTGGATGTGACTGACCTTCTTGCGGTCATAAATAATTGGGGACCATGCCCGCTTCAGGGAGTGTGGCGAGTCTTTGCATCCTCTCCTGTTGCGCCTTATTTACATCACGATGATATTGTTGTTCGCGGTGATACGATTTGGATTTGTAATGTCAGTGGTGAAATTTATAAGTCGATTGATGCTGGCGAAAACTGGGAACTTGTGTGTTATCAAGAAGGTACATCATTTAGATGTTTAACATTTATCGATGACTTGCACGGGTGGGCAGGCAATCTTGGTCCCGGCAGTTGGGTCGGGAGTACCACTGACACCAATCCACTTTACCAAACAGTCGATGGTGGAGAAACGTGGACACCGGTTCCATTTTCTTCAATCAATGGTGAAGTGCCAAATGGCATTTGTGGCATTCATGCGGTTGACCGCAATACAATTTTTGGAGCAGGCCGCTACGCAGGCGGTTGTTATGTCGTTCGTTCAACAGATGGTGGTCAAACATGGGATTCGATTGATTTGAGCGGAGGTTTTTGGACGTTCGTAGATGTGCATTTTGATTCACCTCTCAAGGGATATGTCACAGGCGGAAACCATCAAGGCCAAGCAGCAATCATTTGTACTGAAGATGGCGGCGAAACTTGGGAAACAAAAATCACAAACTACTCAAGTCATTACTGGAAGATGGGCTTTGCAAACGAATCATTTGGATATGGTGTGTGTTCAGGTGGGCAAGACATCGACAAATGGGTTGCGACTTATGACGGTGGTGATACATGGGTGCAGCGTTCGTTCTCTGACAACTTCCACGCGAATGGCATTGGTTTTTTAAATGAAGACGTTGGCTGGATTGGTGGCTATCCTGCAGAGACGCTACAAACGGTTGATGGTGGTGAAACTTGGGAGCCCATTATGATTGACACAGTGTATGGTGATGTCATCAACCGCTTTGTAAAAGTCAGCGATGATGTTGTGTACGCGGTGGGGAACAGGGTGTACAAGTACGCTCCTGAAGATCAGCAACTTGACCGAAGCGAGTGCGTTGAGCCTACGATACAAAACAGCGCGTGTGTAATCAATGCAATTGTAAAAGACAATGTTGCAACCATTTCCTATACCGTCCCAGAAGATGAGAAAGTGACAATTACAATTTTCATTCGAGGTAGTCTGATTTACGACAGGCCAATTGATGCATATAAACGTGCTGGTCATTACACCTTTCATTGGGCGCTTCCAACAAGGTATGACACGCTTTGGGATCAAGCCGAAGATGTACCCGAACTCTTCGTTTCAATTCAAACAGGCGATTACCGTCAGTGGACTCAACTTAAGTTAGAGCAGTCAACTACGCTGAATTAACAAATTATCTAAAAGCCGTTTTTGATCGCGCTAATGAGTTCATTAATTTCACTCTCCGTCATTGGGGTCGAGAGTGCAGCTGAACATGTGTTAATCATGAGGAAGCCGCTCTCAAACAAATGATCGAGAAGATGTTTGAGGCGTGCATTTTCATCCTCAGTAAGAAATGCTTCGCGGAAGTTCGTCGGGACATTCTTCTTCATATGGATCCGAAACATGGAACCCGCACCTGTCACGCAAGCAGAAGTGCCAGTTTCACAAATTGCTTCTTCAATGCCACTGCGAGCTTTCGAAGCAAGTGCATTCAGCCGAGCAACTGTATCTCGGTCAAATTTTTTCATTGCAGTCAATCCTGCAGTCAGCGTAATCGGATTTGCTGAAAACGTACCCGAGTGTGGAAAGAGCAAGGGTGAATTGTTTGGGTTCATCACATCCATTACATCTCGACGACCTGCAATTGCTCCAACAGGAAACCCGCCACCAATCGCTTTGCCCATAGCAGTCAAATCTGGTGAGACGTTGTATTTTTCTTGCAGACCTCCATATTCACTACGAAATGTAATCACTTCATCGAACACAAGTAGTACATCATTATGAATTGTCCACTCTCGAATCGCTTCAACAAACTCGCTGTCAGCGGGTCTTAGCCCAATTCGGTGTGGCATCAAGTCAAGCAATACACAAGCAAGTTTATTTTTATGTTTGTCAAGTATCGTAATCGCTCGCCTGCTGTCATTAAAAGGAATAATCACGACATCATCAAGCGCGCTTTGAGGAGTTCCGTGTGCAACTGGAACACTATTAGGCGAATCGACATCGCCCCAACTCCCCGGATTTGGTGTTTGACTGACTTCGGCGTAATCGTATTGCCCGTGATAAGCACCTTCTGCCTTTGCAATCATTGGTCTTCCTGTAAACGCGCGGGACGCTTTGAGGCAAGCCATAATGGCTTCTGTACCTGAATTGACAAATCGGCATTGTTCAAAGGCATCATTCCGAGAGCAAAGGTGTTCTGCATACTCAACTTCAACTTCCGTTGCCATCGTAAACGCAGTGCCACGTTTTAATTGTTCAGTAACAGCATTCACAATGTCTGGATCAGCGTGTCCGTGCAGAAGGGAAGCCATGTTATTAGAACAATCTACTCGTTCAACTCCATCAAGATCTGTAATGACACATCCCTTGCCATATGCAGCGTAAGGTTGAGGCGAGCGAAGGACAGTGTTTCTGCTCACGCCTCCTGGCAGTACATCAACTGCGCGTTTGTAAATGTCTTCACTTCGAGTCATTCGCTACTTTCTTTCATGGGAAGAAGTTCAGCGCCAGTCCGCTCTTGAACATAGTCAATATCAACACCGGGTGAGAGCTCAGTTAACTGAAAGCCGCCAGATGTTACTTCAATAACAGCGAGATTTGTGTAGATGCGATTGACGATGCCAACTCCCGTGAGTGGATATGTACACGCTTCTACAAGTTTTGGTTCGCCATCTCTTGTAGTGTGCTGTGTGAGCACAAAAATTTGTTTTACGCCCGCAACTAAATCCATTGCGCCACCGACAGCTGGAATTGCATCCCGCGTTCCGGTTGACCAATTCGCCAGGTCGCCATTTGAAGAAACTTGAAGTGCGCCAAGGACGCACAAATCTAAATGTCCTCCGCGAATCATCGCAAAGCTATCTGCGTGGTGGAAATACGCCGCGCCCGGAAGCGCAGTGACTTGTTTCTTGCCCGCATTGATGAGTTCTGGATCGCTCTCTTCTTCAGTAGGTGAGGGACCCATCCCAAGTAATCCATTTTCGGTGTGATAGATAAACTCACGGCCCTCCGGAACGTACTTTGCAACAAGTTCTGGGATACCAATGCCAAGGTTTACGTATGCGCCACTTGGGATATCTTGGGCAAGGCGTTTTGCCATGTCATCTCTTGAGATACCAATTTCGGGAGTCATGGGTAACTTGCTCCTGCAGCAACAAGAGTTGATTCAAGGAGTGGCTCTGAAACTTCGACGACTTGTTGCACAAAAATGCCTGGAGTCACAATAGATTCAGGATTCAGTTCACCAACTTGAACTATTTGCTGTGCTTGAACGACAGTGATATTGCCTGCCATCGCCATAATGGGTGCAAAGTTCCGAGCAGTTTTGTTGTAAGTAAGGTTGCCATATGTGTCTGCGGTCTTGCATTTAATGAGAGCGAAATCTGCAGTAAGTCCAAACTCTAAAACATACTCTTTGCCATTAATGGTTCGTGTCTCTTTGCCATCTGCAAGCGGTGTTCCAACCGAGGCAGGGGTATAGAATGCAGGGATTCCGGCACCACCAGCGCGAATGCGTTCAGCAAGTGTTCCTTGGGGGACAAGTTCAAGTTCAATTTCATTAGCGTTGTAGAGTTTTGGAAAGACAGTTGAATTTGCAGTCCTTGGATAGGAGCAAATCATTTTTGCAACGCGTTTTTCCTTGATGAGTGCAGCAAGTCCAACCTCACCGCTGCCAGTATTGTTATTAATGACAGTTATGTCAGTCGCGCCATGATCGATGAGCGCATGAATCAACTCAATTGGACTACCTGCTTCGCCAAAGCCGCCAATCATAACGGTGTCGCCATCTTGGATGGATTCAACGGCAACTTGTACGTTTGCAATTTGCTTCGTTAACATTGACCGCACTGATTCATAGGTGGTGAATCAACAACATCGCGGACGCGTTCGTAGTTGAAGAGTCCTGCCTCGTCGTACAAGACGCGGTCTTCGTAATCGTCAAACCAAATCGCTTCAGGGTTTCTGCCAACAATGCACACTTTTCCTCGTAGTTCAGCGCCTGCGGCATTTCGCAATAGTTTTAAAATGACAACACCATTTTCGCTTCCCTTTAGCCCAGGGATTGGCTCGTTTGTCACCGCAGCGACTTCAGTCTTGCCGAGGTAGTGTGTTATAGAAAGGCGTGCGTGCGTTTCAACGCCTGATAAACCTTTTTGAGAGTTATTCAGGATGTTCCAAGCTTCTTCGATTGGGACGTTAAATGCGCGATGTGCGATGATGTCACGTCCGCAGAAGAAGTAGTGGTTTTCAGCACCAACTCGTTTGAGTGCTCGTTGCATGATGCGGAGTTTGTCTGAATCGTCATTAATGCCTTTAATGATTGGTGATTGATTCTCAACGCTAATCCAACCGCGGGACACTAATCCTTTCATCGCTTTGTCGGTTTCCGGAATCCAATTGTAAATGCCTGACTCATCTTGTATGTAATTGCCGTCTTCATCTTTTGCGAGGAATTCATCTGGGTGATTGAAGTGGAGCATGTACCTAAGTCCGACTTCTGGGTATGCCTCATGCCAGTTATCGAGCATCGTTAAGAGTGCGTCATCAAAACGTTCTGGGAAGAACGCCATTTCTTTTGTGCCAACACGAATTGATTCAATTCCAGCCTCCGCAAGAGCTGCGAGCCACTCTGCAAGTTTCTTATTGTTGAGCACCATTGCATCGCCGCCTGATAAAAGGATTTCGCGTAACTTTTCGCGTCCTGTTTCAGGATGAATGCCGCCATTGTCAGCGACTTCTTTATTATGTTTGTGAATGTACGCGACAATGTCAGGAATCTGCGCAAGCCCTTTCTTTGCAACTGTTCCATCGTGCCTCTCAACTTCCTTGCGTGCAATGAGTTCTTCGCGGTAGCAGAACCGGCAGTGTGAAGAGCATGTAGAAATGACGTACATCAACCCCATTTCATACTTATGAAGTAAACCCTCGACAGGGGCGTAGTCCATTTGGTAGCCAGGATCTTCCGAGCCAACAAGGTCAGCAGTTTCCTCCGGCTTCGCTTTGACAATGTTCATAATTGATTCACTGTTCTTTGCGATGTTGAAGTAATGCTTTGTGAGTTTGACCGGCATGCGGTGCTCCACGTCGCGGTCGGTGCCTTGCAATACCTTTAATGCTGTGATTTCGCCTTCGGTATAAAAGGATTGCATCTCTTCATCGACCTTTTCATTGAAGAATGGCTTGAGGCCATTCACAATCTCTCGCTGATATTTCGGCGATTCAACGGTTTCGAGAAATGCGAGTTCACGCTCAGTTGGGGTGTAATTTGTAGGCATAATGGTGTTCTCTGTTTATCATTATCGGTCATTGCTTTTGTTGTAACGAATGCTACAATGAATTACCTATAATGTAACATGCGGAACAATGGAAGTCCACTTTTGACTATAAAAAATCTCATCGCAACTGCAAATACCCGACTTACGCCTACTGAAAGGCGTATTGCTGAGGCTGTCATCAGCGATCCGACGCTCCTTACATTCGGTACAGTTTCTAGGCTTGCTGAGAAAGTCGGGACGAGTCCACCTTCAATAGTCAGGTTCGCAACCAAGTTAGGTTTTGAAGGTTTCAGTGAACTTCAACAACATGCTCAAAGTGAATTTTCTGAGCAAGTCATCAGTCCAAGTCAACGAGTGAGACAGGACCATGAAGGTGAAACTCAACAAAAAATCGAACGAGCAATGCATCATGCGTTCGATGAACTCAATTCTGAATCACTTGCGAATATGGCAACACCAATTGTAAGTGCGCCGCAAGTCTTTATTTTGTCGGGTGAAACATCGATGGCGGGGGCATATGTCCTTCAAAGTGGTCTCTCGATGATTCGAGACAATGTTATGCTCATTGAAGAGCACGCTACGGGAAGAGCATTGTGCGGCGCGCAACAGGGCGACGTAGCAGTGGTGTTTGACTTTTCACGTTACAGACGAAACTCAATTCTCGCATCGCAGACGCTTGGTGAACATGGAGTTACGATTGTTGCGGTGACAGACAGTCCGCTCTCTC
>JAYZCQ010000035.1:0-6935 GCA_036338245.1 Planctomycetota bacterium | reverse complement strand
AACTGTTCCATGCGTCAGTGATTTATCGTCATGCTTGTATGCATTACATGCAATTATCCTAACTGTTCGAACGTCGAAACGGTAGTTTTCAGGGCCGTGAAATGATAGCATGTGAAAAATGAAGGCACTTTTTCTTACTATTCTTACTATTTCCCTGATGAGTCCTATTGGAGATGCTTCAATGAATATCGAACCCGAGGATGAAACTGGAATTGCTTATTCGAATGGTCTAGAGGGTCGGAATCGGCTTGGTGAAGAAACAAGCCCCTATTTGCTTCAACATGCACAAAATCCAGTTCACTGGTATCCATGGGGTGCAGAGGCATTTGAAGCTGCGAGAACGCAAAATAAACCAATATTTATGAGTATTGGTTATTCAACGTGTTATTGGTGTCATGTCATGGAACGCGAATCTTTTGAAAATCAAGCCGTTGCTGACATTTTAAATGAGCACTTCATCGCAGTAAAAGTTGACCGGGAAGAACGCCCTGACATCGATGACATCTATATGACAGCGACGCAACTCATTAACAGAGGGCGTGGCGGTTGGCCAATGTCAGTTTGGCTAGAACCAAACTCATTAAAGCCGTTTTATGCAGGAACTTATTTTCCAAAAGATGACAAGGGCATGCAACGCGGGTTCATGACTCTTCTTAAGTTTCTAAATGATAAATGGGAAAACGAACACGCAAAAGTAATTCTCCAAGCAGATAACGTCGCAAACATTGTTGCCAACCAAATGACTTTGAAACAGCAACCAACGCCACTTGACTCATCTGTGGTTGAGTCAGGAGTATCCGCACTTCTTGCAAGATATGACAAGGAAGATGGTGGTTATTCCGCTGCACCTAAATTCCCAATGCCTGTCTTTATCGACTTCCTTATTGAAGCAGGGTGGGATATCCCCAAAGTAAGAAAATCAATCACTCACACGCTCGATGAAATGTATATGGGTGGAATGTATGACCAAGTTGGTGGCGGATTCCACCGTTACTCCACCGATGGCAAATGGCTCGTCCCTCACTTTGAAAAAATGTTGTATGACAACGGGCAACTTGCATCAACCTATGCAAGAGCTTACGAGTTAACGGGTGACGAAGAATATGCCCGTATCGTTCGTGAAACCCTTCAGTACGTAAACCGTTGTCTGCGAGATGAACGTGGTGGGTTCTACTCAGCACAGGACGCAGAATCAAATCATTTAGAGGGGGAAACGTATCTCTGGAGAGAGGCGGAGATTGATGAAGCGCTTTCAGCACATTCGGAAGAAGAGCGTGTCTTTGTAAAGTCAGTGTATGGCATCGACGGTGGAACGAATTTTCAAGACCCACATCACCCAGAAGTGCCAGCGACAAATGTGTTGTTCTTAACGAACACCCCAAATCGATTGGCTTCAGCAAACGATTTATCAATCGAAGATTTTCATGACAAACTTAACGGTCTCAATGAGGCGCTGATGCTTGTCCGCGATGAACGTGATCAGCCTGGAACGGATGACAAAGTTATTGCTGCATGGAACGGATTAATGATTTCAGGCTTTGCAGATGCTGGCCGCATCTTGGGAAACCAACAGTGGATTATCGAAGCTGTGCGTGCGGCAGATTTTATTCAAGAACATCTCATGAGTGGTGATGTGTTACATCGAACTTGGAGAGATGGAAAGCTTGGCGGAACGGGATTCCTCGTAGATTACGCAGCAATGGTTCGAGGCATGATTGCAATCTATAAAGCAAATCACGATAGAGAAGCATTAAACTTTGCAATTGCATTGTACAACAAGGCAAGGTCACTTTTCTTTGTTGAAGGCGAAGGTTGGTATGACACTGAAGCAGACCAATCGGATTTATTCGTTCGCACGCGTTCGCTTCACGACGGTGCAATTCCTGCTGCAACATCGATGATGCTAGAAAATGAATTGCAGTTCGCAGAACTCACAAGAGATTCGCATTGGCTAACTGATGCAATGGCGACTCTTGACTCAGAAAGCCAACTCATGAAAGAGTCTCCTCTAGCGGTTGTATTTGCAACCAAGGAGTTAGACACTTTGTTAAAAACTTATCCAGAAAAGTTTGATGAGCCATTTGAAGTCACGATGGCAAATCCTTCCCCAGTTCGAATGAGTGTAGAACCTGAACTCTTGTCAATTCCCGCAGGTAGCAGTGGCGACTTAACACTCAAACTTAGATTTGCAACAAATTGGCACATCAACTCAAATGCGCCAAAGAACGAATACGCAGTACCAGTTTCTTTTCAAGTGCTATCCGAAGGTGTTACAGTAACACCGCAATGGCCTGTAGGCAAAGACATGATTTCAGCAGGTGAATCTGTCAATGTGTTTGGTGAAGTAGTCGAGATTCCTATCACAATCAAAACCTCCGCTTCAGCAAAAGGTGGAATTAGGCTTATGGTAACTTGGCAAGCATGTAACGAAGACACATGTCTTGAGCCAAAGACTTCGCGAGTTCCATGTGAGATTACAGTGGAGTAATGGTCTTGGAACGCTTTCATGTCGCATTGATTTCTACAGGGGGGACGATTGAAAAGACGTATCTTGAATCAGAAGGTATGCTTGCAAATGGCGAGTCAGTGCTTAGCCATATGTTAAAGTCATTGCAACTCTGTGGCGTCGAGATTGAACGAATCAACCTAATGAATAAAGACAGTCTTGAAATGACTGAGGAAGACCATCAGCAGATTGTCGACACAATCATTGAACTGAGTGAAATTCATGATGGTGTAGTAGTGATTCACGGCACAGACCGACTTACAGTAACAGGCAAACTTGTCTACGATCGCATCGACGAACTCCAAGCACCGTGTGTATTTACTGGTGCTATGCGACCATGGGTAATGAAAAACACAGATGCATTGCAAAATTTAGTCGAATCATTCGCAGTTGTGCAACTTCTTCCGGTTGGTGCATATGTCGCAATGCATAACCGCGTGCTAACATTCCCATATGTTCAGAAAGACACTGAACACATGACATTCATTGAAACGCCCTCAGTAAAGGATTCCTTACATGCCTAAATACAAAGAAGCACCAGTTCCAACGAAAGGTTGGCCAAGCGGCATTCCTTACATCATAGGAAACGAGGCAGCGGAACGATTCAGTTTCTATGGCATGAAGAGTATTCTGATTATATTTATGACTGCCCACATGCTTAATCATGCGGGTCAACCTGATTATATGACTGATGAACAGGCAAAGTTCTGGTTCCACCTCTTTACATCTGCGGTATATTTTACGCCGCTTTTAGGTGCTCTTTTATCTGACATTTTCCTTGGCAAATACAAAACAATTATTCTTTTGTCGATGGTGTATTGCATTGGTCACTTTGTGCTCGCATTTGATGACACACGCTTTGGTTTAGGTATTGGGCTTGGGCTCATAGCTGTGGGTGCGGGTGGGATCAAGCCATGTGTTTCTGCTCACGTTGGCGATCAGTTTGGTAAATCCAATCAGACCCTTCTTGAGAAGGCATTCAGTTGGTTTTACTTTTCAATCAACTTAGGCGCTGCGATATCTACCTTACTCACTCCAATCTTGCTTGACAAGGTTGGCCCGTGGCTCGCCTTTGGTATCCCAGGAGTGTTGATGGTCATCGCGACCGTGTTGTTCTGGATGGGGCGTTGGAAGTTTGTCCATATTCCACCTGGCGGGAAAAAATGGGTTCAAGAAACGTTCAGTAAGGAAGGCATTTCCATCCTCCTAAAGTTATCGATTATTTACTGTTTCGTTGCAATGTTTTGGGCGCTGTTCGACCAGACCGGTTCTGCTTGGGTACTGCAAGCCCAGAACATGGATAGAAATGTTTTCGGAGTTGAATTGTTGCCGTCCCAAATCGCAGCAGCAAATCCAATTCTCGTTTTGACAATGATCCCATTGTTTTATTACCTCATTTATCCGCTTATGGGAAAAGTGCTCTTTGAAATGACGCCGCTTCGAAGAATTGCAATCGGATTCTTTATATGCATTCCAGCATTTGCTTTGCCGGCATGGATAGAAGGTCAAATTCAAAATGGGTTAACACCACACATTAGTTGGCAGTTTTTGTCTTACGTCATTATGACTGCAGCAGAGATTCTCATCTCAATTACTTGTCTTGAGTTCTCATACACGCAGGCACCAAAAACTATGAAGTCCATTGTGATGGGATTTTTCCTTGCGTCAGTCACCGTTGGAAACTTGTTTACAGCAGCCGTGAATCACTTTATCCAAAATGAAGATGGGACAGTTGCACTTGAAGGCGCTGATTACTACTGGTTCTTTACATATGCAATTGCAGTAACGGCAGTATTGTTCTTGTTCGTGTTAAAGTTTTACGTTCCGAAGACGTATATTCAAGACGAGGTGGCTGCGTAACTAGTCGATTTTCAAGCTCATTGCTCTGACCAGAAGGCGCGTACCATCAGGGATGAGCATGAAATGTGTCCACTGCCTTGAAGAAGTTGCAACTGGAATTGCTGATTGATTTCTCAAGTGAATTCCATCATGTTCACCTTCTGTTTGACGTAAGACACGATCGCTCAGTGCGACAATCCATGAGCCATCTTGAACTGGGACTGCAGCGATACTGCCCGTCTTGAATAGGACTGCGCTTTCCTCTCTGTCAGGGTCCCAGGTTGCCATTCGCCTTTGTATAGGCGAGTAAAACGAATGCCCTAACTGACCGGTGACTCTTGGATTCGTTGTCGCAATCTGTATGACATGTTGCCTAGTTGCATCTTGATGCATTATTGGGATTGAGAGTTTAGTAAGCAGGGGATGTGATGAATTGATATCTAACTCAACAAGTGAAAGTTCACCCTTCTTAAGTTGGAATGTTCTTAACTTGTCCTCACCGATAAACAATGGGAATAGCCAATCACTTTCCCCATCATCAATCACAAACTGACCACGCGCTGAATGCACAACAAGATGAAAACGGTCATCATCAAGCGGCCTTCTTGACCAAGCCATGTTTCCTGAAAGCGAAATTGCAGGGGACATATTGAGATATTCATCTGCGATGAGCCACTCGACTTGACCAGTTGCATAATCGGCAATTCCAATCCAGCGACCTTGTTCTCCAAGCGGCTTCTCAACGAGTACGCCACCGTCATTTGCTGCAGTTGTTAAAAGCACGCCTTCTTCTTCGACTTGAATAGGTCTTAGATTTGCTCCGCCTTCAGGGTCTAACGGGCATATAGAGACAATAGAGTTCTTTTGAGGCTCATTTGTACGTCCAGTGAGGACATCTAAGGACGGCGTTTTACTCATCTGAACTGTTGCATAAAACCCATTAGGTGCGATGGTCGGAAGTGTGTATCTATTCCACGGTATTGAGCCAACGGGCCAATCAATCTCGTTTGAAGATGAAAGAGTTGCGTTCGGAAGGGGTTTTACTGAATCGTTTAAAAACTGGAGCGCTTCTTCTTTAGCAGTTGGTGCTGACATCTCTATATTCTTCTGAATTCCAGAACATCCAATGAGGAAGGCAATGATGCATAAGCAAAGTTTGTTTGAGTTGTGCGCCATCAATTATGAATTGTATTTACTCAGGGCTAGGCGTGTAATCTGCTGCAGGATTTCTTAGACGTTCAACAAGAAAATCACTCGTTGATTGTTCAATTCGCTCTACTTGTTCCTCGATAGGGATTGAGATTTCTTGAAGTCTTTGAAGGTAATCCTGGTTGTAGTTAGTATTGTTGTCAGAGTTTGAATCGACAATGACGGGTGTAATGAAAACGAGCAATTCTTCTCGAACAGTCGTGTCATCAACTGAAGTAAACAAGCCGCCGATTATTGGAATATCACCAAGTAGGGGGAACTTACGCTTAATCTTTGATTCGCTTTCTTTCAGAATGCCACCAATCAACACAGTTTGCCCATCATGAAGTTGAACTTGACTTCGTACTTGACGTCTTGAGAAGATTGGGTTGCTGCCGACCCCTACACCTGCTTGATCAGAAAGTTCGACATTGATAGTTAAATCGACATCGCCATGCGATGTGATACGTGGGCGGATGTTAAGCAGAACGCCGACATCTCGATAATCAAAACCACCAGTCACAACGCCTGAAGATTGACTCTGCTCAGTTTGGACTGGAATCTCAGAACCATTAAAGAAGACGGATTCTTGATTATCCGCCGTGAAAGTCCGAGGTTGTTGAATTATGCGAACATTTGTAAGTTGATTGAGTGCATCAAGCGCAACACCAATATTATTTCCACTGCCAAGTGTAAAGAGTGCGCCGCCGTTATCAAAGACGCCACCAAAGATGTCGTCAACCGTGCCGGTCAAGTCACCGTTGAATCCAACTGAGTTTTCGCCATCAGCAGCAACGCCCGAACCCCAACGCAAACCGAGTTCTAAGTCATCAGTCAAAGTAACTGCAGCAATTGTTGCTGAGATCATGACTTGGCGAGTTGCTTTATCAAAGTCATGAATGACATTTAAGATTGAATCCATATACGCGGGAGGCGCTAGAATAGATAGTGCGTTTTGTCTGACAATAGGGACAATTCGAATTTTTGCAATGAGTGAAGATTCTGGGGATTGGTCGTCGGAATTTGCTCCACCTTGTTGCCAAGGGAAGCTCATTTGGCCACCAGTTTCATTGTCGGTGCCAGTAGCAGAATCATCAAAACCCTCTCCAGAGAGACCTTCATCTGGTCTTGGTATTGTTGCTGAAACACCTGGTGCAGCAAGAAGGGCATTGAGTTCTTCAGCAAGAGCAACAGCGTTGGCATGTTTAAGCTCTACAATTTTTGGAAGACCTACATCGCTTGGTTGGTCGAGTGAATCAATGATGGAATCAAGGAATTCAAAACTTTCAGATGTCTTGGAAAGGACGAGCAAGGCATTCTTATCTGGATATGCTTCAAAACGGTACACGCCACTGACTGCTTGAGTGACTGCTGCTCTCTGGTTACCTTGACCGGTACGTCC
>JAYZCQ010000034.1:0-3743 GCA_036338245.1 Planctomycetota bacterium | reverse complement strand
AAACACACACTTAAAGATTACGAAGAGAAAATCGTGGTATTGGAATGGTTTAATGAAAAGTGCCCAGTGTGTGAGGGTGTGTGGGATTCAGGGCTCATTGAAAAACTTGTTACAGACTTAGGCGAACTCGATACGGAAGTTGTCTACCTTGCTGTGAACTCAACAGCAAACCGCGAAGAAAAAGCCGTCCGTGAAAGCGGTGCGGAGTTCATTGAAGAAGCAAAAGTGAACATCCCTATGCTCATGGACTATGACGGCAAAGTCGGAAAAGCATATGGCGCGAAAACAACGCCCCACATGTACGTCATTGACCAAGAAGGAGTGCTTGTTTATCAAGGTGCACTAAGTGATGACCGCCGCGGTAAAGAGGGCAAAGATGCTGAAACACATGTCATGCGTGCAGTGAAACAGGTCATTGCTGGTGATGACGTAAAACCCAACTACGTTCAGCCATGGGGCTGTTCTGTGAAGTACAAACGTGATGAGGATAAGAATGATGGCGATAGACGCAGGCCACGCGGTCCTCGCCGCGGTCCAGGGCGTTAATCCCGAAAGTTAAGTCAAACTCACAGGCATGATGATGTAGATGAAGTTATTACCACTTCTGATGAGTCCCGGTTTTTCACTCTTCTTAAGTTCAATCGTAATCTCATCACTGCCTGCAACCTTCAGTGCATCCATGATGTACACAGGATTGAAACCGATTTCAAGTCTCTCGCCCGTAAACGATTGGGTAGGGACTTCGATTTCTGCTTCACCTGTTTCAGGAGCGCGACTTGTAATTTGAAGCGTGTCACCCTCAAAGGCAAGTCGAACGCCTCTTGACTCTTCATTGGTCATGAGATGTGCCCTGCGAATTGCTTTGTTGAGCGTATCTGTGGCTATGGTCGCTTTGCGATCTAAATCTTTTGGGATTACATCTTCAAATGGCGGGAACGACCCCTCAACTAAATTGCTTGAAAGTGTTGCGGTTGTACCATGTTCATGTGACACATGAACAATAATTTGGCCGCCTTCAATCCGAATGGAGACGGTGCCGTTGTCATCGTGAAGCAGACGCTTCAATAATGTCATCGCCTTTGTTGGGATAATACATTTTTGATTTTCTTGATTTCCTTCACAAGAGCCTGTTGCGATGGCGAGTCTGTGCCCGTTTGTTGCTACTAGTCGAACTTGGCTTCCAGTTCGGTCGAGAAGCACGCCATTAATGGCGTATCTGCTGTGGTCAGTTGCAGCAGCAAACGCGGATTTTTCCATGATGGTTTTAAGCGATGAAGTGTCCATCGTAAAATCGGGTTCAACATCACCAAAATCAGGCACATTTGCTGCTTCTGACATTGGGAAGCCGAACACCTTGAAGCGGGAATCAGAAGAGCGAACAACAAGCGCGTTGTCATCACCAACAATCGTTAAAGTGGCGTCATCACAACTCTTAGCGATTTGGGCGAATTTATCAGCTGGCACGAGAGCTTCGCCGTCTTTTTCAAGATCAACGCGGTCGATTGTCAACGTCAGCGAGATTTCAGTGTCTGATGCAGCAAGTTGCATCACGCCATCTTGACCCGTCATTCGCACGCACTGAAGTGCTGGCGTTGGGGTTCTGCCAGCGACAACTCCTGTAATCAGACCCATTGCTTCTACAAGTGCGTCTCTATCACAGACTGCTTTCATATTCATCATTTCCTTTACTGCCATAGCTATTATCCGTACCTCTTAACTCATGCTAAATCTGCAGGATGCCATTCTTCCTTCACTTTAGCGTTGAGTGTACCAAGACATCAAGAGAATCTCTTCTTCATTCGGAATTTCCTTGAGATTTGGCATTGCTTGACAAAGGGCTCCATGAGATAATAAAAAGCTTAATCAATTGAAATCCATGCTTTTTTGTGGATAAACAATCAATCAAGCTCCTCAAAACACCTCTTGGAAGGATTCTTCATGTCGTTTGAACAAGCTATTCACGCCCGCGCGATTCACCTAGACACCATGTCACTTGAAATGTGTGCTGAATCTGGTAGCGGGCACCCAACATCTGCAATGAGCATTGGACACATCGTTTCGGTATTGATGTACCACACGATGCGATGGTTACCAGAAGATCCAAGTTGCCCAACTGCAGACAGGTTTGTGCTTTCAGAAGGACACGCAGTCCCAGCGGTGTATGCAGCAATGGCTGATATCGGCGCTACAGTCGAATGGAATGGCGAGCCAGTGAAACTCAATCGGGAACATCTTGCGACTCTTCGCGAAGATGATTCACCACTTGATGGTCATCCAAACCCAATGGAAGGCGTTGCATTTTTTGACGCAGCCACTGGATCTCTCGGCCAAGGGCTTTCAGTTGCGGCAGGATTAGGCATTGCAGCACGTGCAGATAACACGGGCCGGCTCGTTTATTGTTTGATAGGTGACGGTGAAGCTCGGGAAGGTCAGATTACTGAAGCGCTTGACTTCATCATGGACCATAACTTAACGAACGTTCTACCAATCTTTAACTGCAACGCTTTTGGACAAGCTGGCGAAGTCAGCGACCAACAATCTATCGAAACAATTGCAGCAAAACTCAAAGCATCAGGTTACGAAGTTAGAGTCATAGACGGGCACAATCCAAACGAGATTAAAGAAGCGTTTGATGCTTTCTCACAAGGCAATCCAACGTCACCAAGGGCAGTGGTTGCAAAAACTGTCAAAGGCTGGGGTTCACCAACAATGCAGAATGGCAACTGGCATGGTAAACCAGCTGGGAAAGACAAGGTCGAAGAGATTCTTGCAGAACTAAGACAGACTGCATTACAACTAACATCATCACTGACAACAAACACTATCTCAATACCAGCGCCTCCAGAAGTAGCGAACACTGGAACGGAATCATCGGAGCCACTGGGTCTAAGAGAAGCAATGAAAAAATGGGACCAGCTCACTGTGCTTCAGTCTGGAAAAATGGCAACACGAAAAGCATATGGTGTTGCACTTCGCGCTTTAGGTTACACCAATGGCGATGTTTGGGCGATTGACGCTGATGTTAGCAATTCAACGTTCAGTAATGCGTTTGGTGATGATGAGTCACTTGCAAATCGATTTGTTGAATGTAAAATCGCTGAACAGAACATGTACTCAGTTGGCGCTGGTTTAAGCGCTGCTGGAAAGATTCCATTCTGTTCCACATTCTCCAAATTTATCACACGGGGTTACGATCAAATTGAAATGGCACTGAACTCCGGAGCAAACATGAAAATTGTTGGCTCACACAGCGGCATTTCTCTTGCAGCAGACGGGCCAAGCCAAATGTCACTGCCAGACATTGCTTGGTTTAGAAGTTTTGGCACCATGACTGACCATCATGGCAATCCAGGTTTTTATGTACTGCAACCCGCAGATGCATGGGCAGCCTATGGATTGACAGTTGCCATGGCAGAGCACAAGGGGTGTAGTTATCTGAGAACATTCAGGCCCGATGTGGAAATGATTTACGATGAAAATACCAAGTTCGAGTTAGGCGGCATGGAAGTACTGACTCAAGGTAGAGATGTACTAATTGTCTCAGCTGGTTACATGATTCACGAATGCAACAAGGCAATCGATGAACTCGACCGCATGGGTGTTGATGCGACGCTACTCGACTTGTATAGCCTTCCGTTTGACGAAGAGCGATTGTTAGATATCGCCAACGAAAATAACGGCAACATATTGGTCGTCGAAGATAACTACGGTGCTTCGATGGGTTCGGCGGTAGCCGATGCATG